>JAJFFI010000184.1 GCA_021776755.1 Alphaproteobacteria bacterium
CCGCCCCTGCAAAAGATATGACAGATGCGTCAACCCATCTTGTCGACGCGACGTTGGTGACGTCCACCCTCGAATTCGGTTTCGAGGAAGGTTTTCAGGCAGGCGCGCGCAATCTCGATTCCGGTGAGCCGCGCGCCCAGCGCCAGTACGTTGGCGTCGTTGTGCTGGCGGGCGAGCCGGGCCGCGGTTTCATCGTAGACCGCGGCCGCCCGCACGCCCTTGTGACGGTTCGCCGCGATCGAGATTCCGATCCCGCTGCCGCACACCAGAACGCCGCGTCCCGCCTTGCCGCCGGCGACCGCGTCGGCCAGCGCATCGGCGAAATCCGGATAATCGACGCTCTCCGGCCCGTTGGTGCCGAGATCCAGCACCTCGTGCCCCATCGCCTCAAGGTCCTGGCGCAGCAGGTCCTTGAGCTCGTAGCCGGCGTGGTCGGCGGCAATCGCGATGGTGTCTTTCGGCATGGATCGGGCCTGCACTGTTCGCGCACCGATGGCGGCGGCACGAACGTTATTTAAGGATCGCAAACGGCGCGAAACATACCATATGTGCCGCCCCCGTCAAAACACGCTACAAGGTATCGTGTTTTCGCAAATTCCGTGTAATCGGGACGGGCTTTGCGCGGCGCGTGCAGAGTTGGCGTTGACTGGCGCTTGAACTTAGCCCTCCAGGTCCCCTTTTTATTTGCTTTTCTTAACGCCCTAGTCTTGGGAACCGCGAATCAATTCCTCAGGAGTCTGTCACTTTCTCATTGTTTTAATTGACAAACTGGTTCGACTTGGAAAGGGTAGGTTTTGGTGAGGTGAGGCTAAATAAAGTAGGCAGTAATGATATGAGTGAGGATACTACCCAGAGTCCCGATAAAGACGGGGTACTGCGTATGACGGCGAGTGTTGTCTCCGCTTATGTGGGCAACAACATGATGCCGGCATCCGACATTCCCGATCTTATCAAGACCGTTTACGGTGCGCTCGGAGGCCTCGACGGGGCCGGCGGCGACCGTGCCAGCAACCCCAAACCGGCAGTTCCGATCCGGCGTTCGATTACGCCGGATTATCTGGTGTGCCTCGAGGACGGCAAGAAGCTGAAAATGCTGAAACGCCACCTCCGCACGACATACAACCTGACGCCGGAAGAGTACCGGGCCAAATGGGGCCTGCCGCCGGATTATCCGATGGTGGCACCGAACTACGCGGCCCAGCGCTCGCAGTTCGCCAAGAAGATCGGCCTCGGTCGCAAACGGCATACCGCCTGAGGCGAACCAGAGTTCAATCGATACAGGTCAGGACCTTTTCGCGAGGGTCGACCCCTGACGTATGGCTCAACGGCCGGTCCGGACTTCCGGGCCGGCCGTTGACTTTTAGCCATTCCCCGCCCGGCCAACCTGTCCGGTCAACCCGGCACAGAAAAAGGCCCGGCGGTCGCCCGCCGGGCCTCATTCAGTTCAGCAACAGAGGCTGACGATTACTTCATGTAATCGTACTTGCCGCCGCTCCAGACGTACCAGACGTAGCCCGGTGCGGTGACGTCGCCCTTCTTGTCGAAGCCGATCTTGCCGAGCACGGTTTCGAACTGGTTCGAACCGAGGGCCGCGATCACCTTCTTGGAGTCGGTCGAGCCGGCCTACGTGGCCGCCTGCGCCCAGGCCTGGATCGCACCATAGGTGTAGAGGGTGTAACCCTCGGGCTCGTAGCCGCCCTTGCGGAACTTCTCGACGACCGGAGCGGCCACCGGGGTCTTGCGCGGGTCGGGGCTGAAGGTCATCAGCGTGCCCTCACCGGCATCACCGGTGATCTTCCAGAACTCATCGGTCACGAGCGCGTCGCCCGAAACGAGCTGCGGCTTGTAGCCCTGCTGATGTGCCTGGCGGATCATGAGGCCGGCCTCGGTGTGATAGCCACCCACGTAGAACACGTCCACGCCGGCTGCCTTCATCTTCGAGACAATCGCCGAATAGTCTTTTTCGCCGGCGGTGTAGGCCTCGTACATGACCTCCTTCATGCCCATCTTGTTGAAGTTTTCCTTCGTCGCATCGGCCAGACCCTTACCGTAGGCGGTCTTGTCATGCAGGAAGGCAATCTTCTTGCCCTTGTACTTTTCGGTCAGGAACTTGGCCGCCACAACGCCCTGCTGGTCATCACGACCGCAGACGCGGAACACGTTGGCCGCACCCTCGTCGGTCAGCTTCGGGTTGGTCGAGGCCGGCGAGATCATGACGATGTTCTCTTCGGTGTAGACCTTGGAAGCCGGGATCGAGGAGCCGGAGCAAAAATGCCCGGCCATGAACACGACGCCCTCGGAGACCATCTTGTTGGCAACCGCAACGGCCTGCTTCGGATCGCAGGCATCGTCGCCGACAACCAGCTCGAGCTTCTGGCCGAGAACACCGCCGGCGGCATTGATGTCGGCAACGGCAGCTTCGGCGCCGCGCTTCATCTGCTCGCCAAACGAGGCGTACTGACCCGTCATCGGGCCGGCGGTCGCGATCTTGATGTCGGCCTGGGCCGAGAACGCAACCATCGTCATTGCCGCCGCGGCGACAACAGTCGATTTCACATAGCGCATGGTAAACTTCTCCCTGTGAGATTCACTGTTGGAACAGTGGTGCCCCCCATTGAAGATTGCCGGGGAGCATGGCACCGGCGTCTTTAGGCGCGCCGGTCAATTCGATGAAGTGAGTCTATATCCAGTGTGTCGCTTCTGCAACCATCACCAGCGCGACGGATTGCTTGTAAACCCTTAGGATTGCAACATTCCTGCGCAAACCCACCCCAAAAACGAAGCTATTTTTCGTGGCCCCCGTTTTCGCGCCAGCCCAGCAGTCCGCTGCGCTCATAGCGCCACGGATACTGCGAGACCATGCGGCGGGCGCGGGTGAAGCGAAACGCGAAAATGCCGATCGCCATGATAACCGCCGTGTCGATCAGATATCCCGTGATCGACAACAGCTCGCCGTCGAACAGCGCGAAGGTCAGGAACCGGTCAACGGCCCCGAGCATCAGGCAGTAGACAATCAGATGCCCGAGCGGCAACCAGTTGTCACCCAGCGCCTGCCCGGTCATGTAACCGGCGAAGCCCATGAGAAGAACCGTGACACCGATGAAGACCGGGATTGTTGTACCGAGAAGCGCTTCCATGGGTCAGCCGCCCTCCAGATAGGCCGCGCGCACCGACGGGTCGGCCAGCAGCTCCTTGCCGGTGCCGGATTTCAGGATCTTGCCGTTCGCCATGACATAGCCGCGATGGGCGATGCGAAGCGCGTGATACGCGTTCTGCTCGACCAGGAAGACGGTGATGCCTTCCTTGTTGATCTTCTCGATGACGCGAAACACGTTTTTCACGATCAGGGGGGCGAGACCCAACGACGGCTCGTCGAGCAACAGCAGCCGCGGCCGGCTCATCAGCGCGCGGCCGATTGCCAGCATCTGCTGCTCGCCGCCCGAGAGCGTGCCGCCCCGCTGGTTGCTGCGTTCCTTGAGACGCGGAAACAGGTCGAAGACCTTGGCGACATCGTCCTCGAAAAAATCGGGGTTCGTGGTGATCGCGCCCAGCTGCAGGTTCTCGAGCACCGTCATGCCCGGGAAGATGCGCCGTCCTTCGGGCGACTGCGCGATGCCGAGACGGACGATGTCAAAGGTCGCCATCCGCGTGATCTCGGTGTCTTCGTAGGTCACCGAGCCACGCTGCGCCTGGGGGCTGCCGCAGACCGTCATCAGCAGCGTCGACTTGCCTGCGCCGTTGGCGCCGATCAGCGTGACGATTTCGCCTTCGTGGACATCCAGATCGACACCCTTGAGGGCCTCGATGTTGCCGTAAAACGTATGAACGCCCCTGATCTCGAGCATCACGCGAGGCCTTTCTTTTCGAGGTCCTGTTTGACCTCCTCGGGAAGATCGTCGTCTTCCTCTTCGCCCAGGTAGGCCTTGATCACGTTCTTGTCGTTGCGGACGTACTCGGGATTGCCGTCCGAGATCTTCTTGCCGTAATCCAGCACCACGATGTGGTCGGAGATTTCCATGACCACGCTCATGTCGTGCTCAATCAGCAACACGCCGGCATCATGCTCGTCGCGGATGAACCGCAGCAGCCGGTTGAGCTCGTTGGACTCGCGGGGGTTGAGGCCGGCCGCAGGTTCATCGAGGCACAGCATCACCGGGTCGGTGCACATGGCGCGCGCAATCTCGAGGCGGCGCTGGGCGCCATAGGGCAGGTTGCCGGCTTCCCAGTCGGCCCGGTCGGTCAGATTGGTCTGGTCGAGCCAGTATTTCGCCTGCTCGGCCGCTTGGCGCTCGGCGTCCTTGTAGCGCTTGAGACCGAGAAGCCCCGCCACCGTCCAGCCCGAGGCCCGCATCAACTTGTTGTGCTGCGCGATCACGAGGTTCTCCAGAACCGTCATGCGCGGAAACAGCCGGATATTCTGGAAGGTCCGGGCGACACCCGCCTTCTGGGCGATCTGATACCCTTCCATGCGCTCGAGCAGGAACTGGCCTCGGCGGGGATGATTGAGGGCGAGCCGCCCGACGGTCGGGGCATAGAACCCGGTCAGGCAGTTGAAGATCGTCGTCTTGCCCGCGCCGTTCGGGCCGATGATCGCCGTGATCTGCCCGGGCTCGGCCTGGAACGACACATCGTCAATCGCGACCAGGCCGCCGAACCGCATGGTCAGGTGCTGGACGTCCAGCAGGATAGTCGCCGCCTCCGCCATCACGGCCGCTCCGCGGTGGTCTCGGGCGTGCCGCCGGCGTCAGGCGCATCCGTGCCGACCTCGCCCGGTTCGGGCGCTCCGCCCTTGGGATGCAGCCGGATCGTCGGCTCGCGGTGCGCCAGCAGGCCCTGCGGGCGCCACAGCATGATCAGCACCATCGCGCCGCCGAAGGCCAGCATGCGGTATTCCTGCAGGTCGCGGAAAATCTCCGGCAGGCCGATCATCACGATGGCCGCCACGACGACGCCGATCTGGCTGCCGAAGCCGCCGAGCACGACGATCGCGAGGATCACGGCGGACTCGATGAAGGTGAAACTCTCGGGGCTGATGAAGCCCTGGCGGGTTGCGAAGAACGAGCCCGCAAAGCCCGCGAACATCGCGCCGATGCCGAATGCAGTGAGCTTGGTGTTGCGCGGATTGACGCCGAGCGAGCGGCACGCGATCTCGTCTTCGCGCAGCGCCTCCCATGCGCGTCCGATCGGCAGCTTGCGTATCCGTACAGTGAAGAGATTGGTCAGCAACGCCAGCGCCAGGATAAGATAATAAAGGAAGATCAGCTTGTGGACCGGCTCGTATTCGATCCCCAGCAAACTGTGGAATGACAACACCCCCTCCTCCGGCCGCTCCATCGGAATACCGAAGAACGACGGCTTGGGGATGCCGGAAATTCCGTCCGGGCCGCCGGTGAACTGATACCAGTTCAGCAGAATAATGCGGATCATCTCGCCGAAACCGAGTGTCACGATCGCGAGATAGTCGCCCCGCAGCCGCAGCACTGGGAAACCCAGCAGCACGCCCGCAAGCGCGGCCATCGCACCGGCGAACGGCAGGCAGACCCAGAAGCTCAACCCGAAATGGGTTGCGAGTAATGCGTAGCTGTAGGCGCCGACGGCATAGAACGCGACGTAGCCGAGATCGAGCAGGCCCGCGAGCCCGACCACGATGTTCAGCCCCCAGCCCAACATGATGTAGGTCGTCACCAGGATCGCGATGTCGATCATCTGGCGGTCGCCCGAGAAAAAGAACGGCAGCGCCAGCGCGCCGATCAACAGCACCGGCCCAAGATAACCGAGGATCTTCTGCGCCTTGGCGGCGCTTTCATCCTGACGCTTTTCAAGCTGCTCCCGCGTGAATTCCTGGGACGTGTGCCAGTTAGCCCAGGTCGCGCGGGCAAGCAGCATCACCGACACGATGACAATCAGCCAGTTCAGCACCGGGTCGGGATAGGGCTGGAGGATCCCGAACGTGTCGGGCACCAGGAGCGCCAGCAGCTGCAGTAACACCAGCGGCCCGAGGACCAGCATCGCCGGCAGAGAGCGCCCGCGGCGCATCAAGATGAGGATCAACCGCCCGACAAAGGCGATCCCGACACTGACGGCGACGGCCTCGAAGCGGTAGTTGACCGAAATGCCGCCCGGCACGTCGATGGTGCGGAAGCCGACCATGACAATCGTCAGCGCCAGCACCAGGAGCGCCGTTATTCCGGCCTCCTTGAGCATCGAGGGAATGTCGAGACTGCGCGCCTCGGGAACCGAACCGGTAATATCCGCCATCGGTTCAGACCTTCTCGATGTCAGGTTTGCCGAGCAGCCCGGTCGGCCGGAAGATCAGCACCAGCACGAGAATGCCGAACGCCGCCACATCCTTGTATTCAACCGTGAAATAGCCGGACCAGAAGGCCTCGATAATGCCGATCAGGAGTCCGCCCAGCATCGCGCCCGGCAACGAGCCGATGCCGCCCAGCACCGCGGCCGTGAACGCCTTGACGCCGACGAGGAAGCCCACGAAGAAGTCGATCACGCCGTAGCGTATCAGGAAGATCGTGCCCGCGACCGACGCCAGGGCTGCACCCATCACGAAGGTCAACGAAATCGTCCGGTCGACGTTCACGCCGAGCAGGGCCGCCATCTTGCGGTCCTGCTCGCAGGCTCGTTGCGCTCGTCCCAGGGGCGTTCGGGTAATGATAATGGTGAAAACCGTCATCAGAACGATCGTCAGGATCAGAATGATCGCCTGCAGATAGCTGAGGCTCACCACATAGGTGCCGCCGTCGGGCATCTTGGAGCTCATCAACTCCATGCCGCCGGTAATGACCGGCTGGATCGGCTTGGTGCGGGCGCCCTGCAGCAGCTGCACGTAGTTCTGCAGGAAGATCGACATGCCGATCGCCGTGATCAGGGCCGCAAGCCGGGGCGAACCGCGCAGCGGCCGGTAGGCGACGCGCTCGAGCGTCCAGCCATAGACCGACGTCACCGCCATCGACATGACCAGCACGATCACCAGCGCCAGCGGCACCCAGGTGATGCCCATGATGCCGAGCGTCAGGAAGGTGATGATCGAAACGAAGGCGCCGATCATGAAGATCTCGCCGTGGGCGAAGTTGATCATCCCGATGATGCCGTAGACCAGCGTGTAGCCGATGGCGATCAGTCCGTAGATGCTGCCCAGCGTGACGCCGTTGATCAACTGGTCGAGAAAGTACTCAAATGTGTTTTGCATGCGTCCCCTCACGCACCCCCGGAAGGCTCCAAGTGTGGTTCAGGGCATGGCGGCGGATTTTTCCACCGTCTCGTTCGTTGCCCGGAACCCTTCTGCATTAGCGCAGCCGCCTTGGGCCGGCAAGATCAAATTGGTTAACGCGGAGGTTGCAGCCGCGGTTGCGCAGCTCGCGCCGCCGAAAGCCTCACTTCACGGTCGCATAAACGCCGTTCTTCCACACGTACCAGACATATCCGGGCGCCGTGACATCGCCCCGTGCATCGAAGCCGATCTTGCCGAGCACGGTTTCGAACTGGTTGGCCCGCAGGGCCGCGATCACGTCCTTGACGTCCGCCGTCCCGGCTTTCTGTACAGCCAGCGCCCAGACCTGGATCGCGCCATAGGTATAGAGCGTGTAGCCCTCGGGCTCGTATTCATCCTTGCGGAACTTGTCGACCACCGGGCCCGCGCCCTCGTTCTTGCGGGGGTCGGGCGCGAACGTCATCAGCGTCCCCTCGCCCGCCGTGCCGGCAATCTTCCAGAATTCCGCGGTCGCCAGCCCGTCGCCTGATACGAGCTGCGGCTTGAATTCGATCTGGTGCGCTTCCGATATGAACTTGCCGGCTTCGGTGTGATAGCCGCCGAGGTAAACCACTCCGATCCCGGCCTCCTTGAACCGCTTGGCGATCTCGGCGAAATCGACTTCGGCCGGGTCATAGGCCTCATACACCGCCTCGTGGACGCCGCCCTCGTTGAGCGCATCCTTGGTCGCTTTGCTGAGCCCGGCGCCATAGGCGGACTGGTCATAGAGGATCGCGATTTTCCTGTCGGCAAAGCGCGCGGCCAGCAT
>JAJFFI010000185.1 GCA_021776755.1 Alphaproteobacteria bacterium
CCTTGGACGGCTCGGCTGCTGTCGAGCCGGGTTTTTTTCCGATGTTTTCTGCCACTTCGGCCTCGCTTTCCGCACCAACGCCGTGCTGATGAAGGCACTATATGCAATATAGTTCTTGCAATCAAGCCAAAATATGCATTATGTTGGCAAAATCTTGGGGCCGACAGGCCTTGCATGGCCGAAATACATGAGGTATCGACGATGACTGGCACTATCTTGCATATTTCCGAGCACCAGAAAGTATCTGATAATGCCGGGACGACGAGCGGAGGATTTTGCGTGGCCGACGAACTGACCATCCTTGTGGGCACCATGACGGGCAATGCCGAGCTGTGCGCCGAGGAAATAGAAGAAGTCCTCGGCGAGGACGGCATCACGTGCGAGATTGTCCTGATGGACGACCTCGACCACACCGTACTCGATTCCTCCAGGCTCTATCTGGTCTGCACCTCGACCTATGGTCAGGGCGACGTGCCCGACAACGCGATGGACTTCTACGAAGACCTGAAAGCAAAGAAGCCCGACCTTGCTGGCCTTCGCTACGGCGTCATCTCGCTGGGTGACCGCACCTATGCCCAGACCTTCACGTTCGGCGGCAAGAAGTTCGACGAAGTTTTCGCCGAGCTCGGCGCCGAGCGGATGGGCGAGGTTTTCACCCACGACGCGAGTTCGGGCTCGCTGGCCGAGGAAGACGCCGCCGAATGGGCCCGCGGCTGGGCAGCCGAGCACATCAAGACCGCCGAGGCCGCCTGATCCGCGTTCCCCACCCGACCGGCCGAAAGCCAATTTCTCCATGAACATAGCCGTCAAGCGCATGACTGCGCCCGAGTGGCGTCCGGCCCCGCCGGAAGCTCCGGGCATGACCTATCCGTGGACAACTCCGCCCGGTCTCGGGGAAACCGTCGAGGTGGCACCGGGCGTGCTCTGGCTCCGGATGCCGCTGCCGTTTGCGCTCGACCACATCAATCTCTGGGCGCTCCGCGACGGCGACGGCTGGACGCTGGTCGACTGCGGCATCGCGATGGACGAGGTCAAGGCGCTGTGGCGCGAACATTTCGCGACAAGCCTTGGCGGCGACCCGGTGACCCGGGTGATCGTCACGCATTTCCATCCCGACCACTTCGGCTGCGCCGGCTGGCTCGCCCGCGAGACCGGCGCGGACGTCTGGATGAGCCGGACCGAGTGGCTGATGGGGCTCAACGTTCACCGTGACCAGGAAGAACTCGGGAAAACCGCGCAGGTGGCACTCTTCGCCGCGCACGGTCTCGACACGACGCAGCTCGGCGCGCTGACCAAACGCGGCAACCAGTACCGCAAAATCGTCTCCGAACCGCCGGCGTCCTATCGGCGCCTGCGGAACGGCGACAGCTTTCCGATCGGCGATCACGACTGGCGCATTATCGTCGGCACCGGCCACGCGCCCGAACACGCATGTCTCTATTGCGATAACCTCGGCCTCCTGATCTCGGGCGACCAGATCCTGCCGAAGATCACCCCCAACGTCAGCCTGCAGGCGGCCGAGCCCGGCGCCAATCCGCTGAAGGATTTCCTCGACTCGCTCGACAATTTCCGGGGTCTCCGGGCGGACACGATGGTGCTGCCGTCCCACGAGTACCCGTTCCGCGGGCTCGAGGCGCGGCTCGACCACCTCGGCGAGCACCATGACGAGCGCCTGGCCGAAGTGGCGGACGCCTGTGCCGAGCCGGTGACGGCGGCCGAACTGGTCCCGGTGCTGTTCAGGCGCGAGCTCGACACCCATCAGACAATGTTCGCGATGGGCGAGAGCCTGTCCCATCTCATGTATCTGGTGGCCGACGGCCGGCTGGTGCGCGAGCGTGCCGGGACCGACGGTAGCGACGGACCCTGGCGGTTTCGCAAGGTCTGACCCCCTCCCCGGGAGCGCAGCGTGCACGCAGACCGCGCAATAATGTTACGCTGCACAATTCTATCTTGACCACTTAAGTCCGGACGCTTACGTAAACGTCAACTTTCGGACAACGATCCGGATGGCCGGGGGCTGAACCCTTGGCGAGTACGGTTAGGCAAGGCAATAACGAGGGATTGGCGGACCAGCCCGAGCCAGCGGCGGACGCTGCTGTCAGGACGCAGGAGAAATTTACCGAGAGCCGTTTTACCGGATTTACCGATCCGGGCGTTTGGCGGGCATTTGGCAAGGGTCAGTGGTTTGCTGTGCCGATGCCTTCAGGGACCCGCATCCGTACGTGGCGTGTACGTTTCTTCACGTCTGCTTGAGCGCACGAGTGGCGGCTGTGGCGTTCTTGACCCTGTTTGGTTATTCTCTTATTAGCAATTCAAGGCTCTGTAAATTCTGCGGAAGCTGCTGATATGGCGGCGGAAACAATTTACCAAGAAGCCAGAGTACAGGGAGGCTCGGGGGGTCGCATAGTGCCATTCCATGAGCCAGAAATATCAGTCGGGACCGGCGCCGCGGGAGCGGAGCACGGACATCACCCGTCACCGAGATTTCTGCGTGCCGCAGACGGGATTTCTGCGTGCCACAGGATCGACCGCCGGAAGGTTCGCCGTTGAAGGGCGATCCGGCCGGCGGACGACACAGAGGCAGGGAGTGAGCATGGCCGAATTCGATACATTTCCGAAACTTTTGGTCCGCAATGCCGAAGTGCGGGGCACCCGCGCGGCCTCACGCGAGAAGTATCTCGGGATCTGGCAGACATGGTCCTGGAGCCAGGTCGACAACGAGATCCGGGCGCTCGCGCTGGGGCTTCACGAGATGGGCCTCGAAAAGGGACAGAAACTCGCGATCATCGGCGACAACGGCCCGCATCTCTACTGGTCCCAGGTCGCGGCCCAGGTGCTGGGCGCCGTGCCCGTCCCGGTCTACCAGGACGCGCCGGCCAACGAGCTGCAGTTCGTTCTCGACCACGCCGAGGTCAGCTTTGCCATCGCCGAGGACCAGGAGCAGGTCGACAAGCTGCTCGACGTCATGGAAGCCTGCCCCAAGCTCACGTCCCTCATATACAAGGACCCTCGCGGGCTGCGGCACTACGACCAGCCCTTCCTGCACCGTTATTCAGACGTCCAGGAGAAGGGCCGCGAATACCACAAGGCAAACCCGGACTTCTACCTGAACGCGGTCAATGCGACCGACGGCGAAGACACCGCCCTTATTCCCTACACCTCGGGCACGACCGGCAAACCCAAGGGCGTCATTCTGACGCACAACAATCTGCTGAAGTCCGCCCAGGCGGGCGCTGCGTTCGAGGGCCTGACCGAGAAAGAGGAAATCCTCGCCTACCTGCCGATGGCCTGGATCGGCGACAACATCTTCTCGATGGCGCAGTCCTATTCGATCGGCTTCTGCGTGAGCTGCCCGGAAAGCCAGGCAACAGTGCTGCACGATCTCCGCGAGATCGGGCCGACCTACTTCTTCGCCCCGCCGCGCATCTTCGAGAACATCCTGACCACCGTGATGATCCGCATGGAAGACGCCAGCTGGATCAAGCGGAACTTGTTTCATTACTTCATGGCGGTCGCCAAGAAAGTCGGCATTCCGTTGCTCGACGGCGAGAGCGTGGGCCTGCTCGACCGGATCAAGTACTGGCTCGGAAACGTACTGATCTATGGCCCGCTGAAAAACACCCTCGGATTCTCGCGCATCCGCATCTGTTACACGGCGGGCGAGGCGATCGGGCCTGACATCTTCGATTTCTTCCGTGCCCTCGGCATCAACATGAAGCAGCTCTACGGCTCGACCGAGAGTTCGGTCTTCATCACCATCCAGCCGAACGGCGAGATCAAGCCCGACACCGTCGGCAACGCGATCCCCGGCGTCGAGATCAAGATCACCGACGACGGCGAGGTCATGTTCCGCAGCCCGGGCGTCT
>JAJFFI010000186.1 GCA_021776755.1 Alphaproteobacteria bacterium
TGATCGGAGCCCCCCATCTGCAGCGCGCAGCCGTGCCGGCGCGCGAGCTCCAGATAGTCGTAGGCCTGCAGGATCATGTAGTTGAATTCGAGGAAGGTGAGGGGGTGTTCGCGCTCGAGGCGGAGCTTGACCGAATCGAAGCTCAGCATCCGGTTGACCGAGAAATGCCTCCCATAGTCGCGCAGGAAGTCGATGTAGTTCAGCGCGCCGAGCCAGTCGGCGTTGTTCACCATCATTGCGTCCGACGTGCCGCCGCCGAAGCCGAGGAATTTCTCGAACACCTGGCGGATGCCCGCCATGTTGTTGGCAATGTCGTCGTCGGCCAAAAGCTGACGCGCCTCGTCCTTGCCCGACGGATCGCCGACCTTCGTCGTGCCGCCCCCCATCAGGACGATCGGCTTGTGCCCGGTTTTCTGCAGCCAGCGCAGCAGCATGATCGGCAGGAGGCTGCCGACATGGAGGCTGTCGGCGGTGCAGTCGAAGCCGATATAGGCGGTGACCGTGCCGTCGCTCAGCCGTGCGTCCAGTGCCTCCAGATCGGTGCACTGATGGATGAAGCCCCGCTCGGTGAGCGTGCGCAGGAATTCGGATTTCGGCTCGCGCATGGTTGTGGGCCGCCCGTCTGAAAAGCTGTGTTGCGACATGCGATGGGATGCTACAGGCTTGAAGGCGCGGTAAAAACCGCCAGGCCGCTTGCCCGGCAGGCCGCCGATTTAGCACAATGCCAATGACCGTACAACGAAGCGCCGCCAATTGGCATTTCGCCTGGCGCCTTCCCTGGAGACCCGATGCCCCGATTCGACCCCGTCACTTCGATCGGCCTGATGAGCGGGACGTCGCTCGACGGCATCGACGCAGCACTGCTGACCACCGATGGCGAGCGTGTCGTCGCACCCGGCGAGAGCCTGTCGAAGACCTACAAGCCGAAGCTCCGCGACGCGATCCGGGGACTGCTCGGCAGCGAAGACCGCGAGGCTGCGCGCGAGGTCGAGCGGAAACTGACCGGGGCGCATGCCAAGCTCGTTGCGCGTCTGCTTGAGCAGGCCGGGCTCGAACCCGGCGATGTCCGGGTGATCGGCTTTCACGGCCATACCATCACGCACCGCCCGCCGGTGAACGGCGGCACTGGCTGGACCTGGCAGATCGGCGACGGCGCGGCGCTGGCGGCGGCAACCGGCATCCCGGTAGTGAACGACCTTCGCAGCGCCGACATGGCGGCCGGCGGCCACGGTGCGCCGCTGGTGCCGGTCTATCAGGCAGCCCTCGCAAGCGCGGCCGAGCTGCCCGCGGCCGTGCTCAATCTCGGTGGTGTGGGCAATGTCACGTGGATCGGCGAGGGTGCACCCGGCTCGCTGGTGGCCTTCGACACCGGCCCCGGCAATGCACTGATCGACGACTGGATCGCACGCCACACCGGCAAGCGCCGCGACAAGAACGGCAAGCGCGCGGCTCGCGGCACGGTCGACGCGGCCCGGCTCGCCGCGATGCTGGAGCATGCCTATTTCGACCTGCCGCCGCCGAAATCCCTCGACCGGCTCGATTTCAATCTGGCGGCCGTCGAGGGCCTCGGCGTCGAGGACGGGGCTGCGACGCTCACACGGTTCACCGCCGAGACGGTCGCCCGCGCGATCCCGCGCCTGCCCGCGCCGCCGCGCGCCTGGTACGTCACCGGCGGCGGGCGCCACAACGCAACGCTGATGCGCGAACTCGCCGATGTGCTGGCGGCCCCGGTGCATCCGGTGGAGTCGCTCGGCTGGGACGGCGACATGCTGGAGGCCCAGGCCTTCGCCTATCTTGCCGTCCGCAGCCTCCGTGAACTGCCGCTGACCTTCCCGGGCACGACCGGCTGCCGCGCGCCAGTCACCGGCGGGGAGTTCTGGAACGTGCCGCGGCGCGCGTAGTCAAAACCAACCAACGAGGTATTCGTCATGGACAAGATCGTTCCCTGCCTGTGGTTCGACGGACAGGCCGCGGGGGCCGCGGAATTCTATGTCTCCGTGTTTCCCGATGCCCGGATCGACGCCCGGAACACGTCTGCGATTGACTGGCCGGGCGGCAAGGCCGGAGAGGTCATTCTCGTCGAGTTCACGCTTGCCGGACAGAGCTATCAGGGTCTGAACGGCGGGCCGGACAACGAGTTCAATGAGGCCATTTCGCTTTCGGTGACCTGCAAGGACCAGGCCGAGGTCGACCACTACTGGGAGGCGCTCACCGCCGATGGCGGCGAGCCGATCCAGTGCGGCTGGCTGAAAGACAGGTTCGGCGTAGGCTGGCAGATCGTGCCTGAGGCGATGATGACCATGTTGCGCGACGACGACCCGGAAAAATCACAGCGCGTCATGGCCGCGATGGTGCAGATGGTCAAACTGGACGTCGCGAAACTGAAGCAGGCCTACGAGGGCTGACCGCTGGCAACGCCTCAGGCGTTAATCGCGCAACGACGCCTCAGGCGTTAATCGCGCAACGCCTCAGGCGTTAACCGCGCAGCGCCTCAGGCGTTAACCGCGCAGCGCCTCAGGCGTTGATGGCAGCCGTCTCGCGGTTTTCCCAGGCCATCTTGGCGTATTCGTCGGCGTGCTTGGCCATGTCTTCGAGGTGATCGGTGAAGAAATGGTCGGCGCCCTTCACCTGGCGGTAGTCGATCTCAATGCCCTTCTGGGTGTTGAGCTTCTTGATCAGCTTCTCGACATGCTCGCCCGGCACGATCTGGTCCTGGGTGCCGTGGATGAACATGCCCGACGACGGGCAGGGTGCCAGGAAGGTGAAGTCGTAGGTGTTCGCGGGCGGGGCCACCGAGATGAAACCGGCGATCTCGGGCCGGCGCATCAGCACCTGCATGCCGACCCAGGCGCCGAACGAGAAGCCCGCAATCCAGCACGACGGCGCCTGCGGATTGTGCACCTGCAGCCAGTCCAGTGCTGCCGCCGCATCCGAGAGCTCGCCTTCGCCGCGGTCGAACTGGCCCTGGCTCCGGCCGACGCCGCGGAAGTTGAAGCGCAGGGTCGAGAACCCGTTGTCGGCAAAGGTCTGGAACAGCTGATGCACCACCTTGTGGTTCATCGTGCCGCCGTGCTCGGGGTGCGGATGCAGGATCAACGCGACCGGCGCGTTCTGCTTCTTCGAGTGCTGGTAGCGTCCTTCGAGACGCCCTTCGGGGCCGGGGATGATGACTTCGGGCATGGTGTTCGGGGCTTCCTTGTCGACCGGCGCGGCGCGCGGCCCTGGGTGAATTCTCTGCGATGCGGTGCGGGCCGCAGTCAGTCCACGAAAACCGCTGTGAGCTGCCACCGCGAGGACAGTTGCCGGGCCTCGCGGAGCGCGGTCAGGCGGCGTCTTGACGGACTACATACTGCAATCTATCTCTGCCAGAGTGCATGAGGCCTGCCCCGGCAAAGACGTCCAGCGATGGAACCGGCCGCGGACAGGGATCAAGACCGCCAAAACCGGTGACGGTTCCAACGCGTGTATATCGTCGGAAGGGCCATGATTTTCAAGAACATTATTGCCGAAATCGACTCGATGATGGCCCGCGACCCCGCCGCGCGCTCGCGCTGGGATGTGGTGCTGAGCTATCCGAGCTTCCATGCGGTGATGATTTACCGCGCATCGCACTGGCTCTGGGAGCGGAAATGGCACCATCTGGGGCGCTGGCTTTCGCATCTCGGCCGCTTCCTCTCGGGCATCGAAATTCACCCCGGGGCGAAGATCGGCCGGCGGCTCTTCATCGACCACGGCATGGGCACGGTGATCGGCGAGATGTCCGAGATCGGCGACGATGTCACGCTCTATCACGGCGTCACGCTTGGCGGTGTGGCTCCCTCGGTCGACAGCGACTCCCAGCGCGGCCAGAAGCGCCATCCGACGCTCCACGACAAGGTCATCGTCGGCTCGGGCGCGCAGATCCTCGGCCCGGTCGAGGTCGGCGAATGCGCCCGTGTCGGCGCCAACGCCGTAGTCGTCGGCGACGTGCCGCCGCGCACGACCGTGATCGGCATTCCGGCCAAGGTCGTCGGCGGTGGCGACAAGGGCGACGTCGAGAGCTTCCGCGCCTACGGCATGCCGGCCGCCGGCATGTCCGACCCGGTGGTCCGCGAATTCGACAGCCTGCGCAGCCAGATCGAAATGATGAAGGAACAGCTCGCCGAGCTTGAGGCCGAGCACGACCGGCTTGCCGGCCCCGCTGAAAAGCCCCGCAAGACCGGCGCCGCGGGCGGCTGAGGCCGATGCCCCGCCGCACGCGCTTTCACATTCCATGACCGCCCCCGTCTACCTCGACCACAATGCCACCACGCCCATGCGGCCCGAGGCGATCGAGGCCGTGGCTGCCTGGCAGGGGGTGCCGTCGAACGCATCCTCGGTGCATGGCTTCGGGCGAAGGGCGAAGGCGGCGGTGGAAGCGGCGCGGGACGCGGTCGCGGCGCTCATCGACACAGACGCAACCAACGTCACGTTCACCGCGTCGGGCAGCGAGGCCAACAATCTCGCGCTCCGTGGACTTGCCGGACGCCGCCTTCTCGTGAGCGCCCTTGAGCATCCGTCGGTGATGGCAACCGGCGCGGATATCGGCGCCGGAATTATCCCTGCAACCGGGGACGGCCTTGCCGATCTCGCAGCGCTCGAGGAACTGCTGGCAGCGTCCGACGCCCCGGTCCTGGTCTCCCTGATGGCGGCCAACAATGAAACCGGCGTCGTTCAGCCAGTCGCCGGGGCGGCGGAGATCG
>JAJFFI010000187.1 GCA_021776755.1 Alphaproteobacteria bacterium
ACCCGTCAGGTGCAGGGCAAGAGACAGGGAAAGAATATGCGGCGAGCGGCGAACCTCCTGTCTGGAAACAGATTGATCCGGTATCCTTCGGATGGCGGCGCGCATCCGTGCGGCAACGATCGTGGATTTCCGCCATGTCGCTGATGGGAAAGCGTGAACCGGTCATGGACGACGGCAGGGACCCAGCATCTGATCAGGCATCCGGCGGTGGCGCGATGAGCCGCCTCTTCGGGCGCAAGCAGTCCAAGGTAGAGACGGAAGCGCCGGCCGGGCCCCGCGCGTCGCATCCCCTGCGGGCTGCCGTCGGCGGTCAGGCCGAGGCGGAGCCGCAGTCAGCCGCGCCCAAACCCGCTCCTCAACCTGCCGCGCAGCCAAAGCCCCGGGCGGCCCAACCTCAGGCCAACACCCAGAGCACTGCGCGGCGCTTTCCGGCCCGCCTGCAGGACAAGGGGTTCGGGCCCCGGGTGACAGCCAACGGACTCGGCAAGGCGCCGGGCAGCGATCCGAAGATGACCGCACCGGCGGCCCCCGCACCTAAATCCCGTTCTGCTGCAGGCCCCGCACCAGGTGCGCCGGCCGGCCAAGGCGCCGGCATCGCGGTCGGTCCGGGCGGCGGTGCGCCCGCCGGTGAAAGCCAGAGCCGCGCGCTTGCGCGCCCCAACGAAATCGGCGCGGTCGCGGGCGGTGCAGAGCGCGACGATCCGCTGCTCGAATGTCTGGTCATCCTGTCGGCGCTTTTCGAGCGGCCCCATTCGGCCGACTCGCTCACCGCCGGTCTGCCCATCGTCAAGGGCAAGCTGACACCGGCGCTGTTCCTTCGGGCCGCCGAGCGGGCCGGTCTGTCGGCGCGCATCATCAAACGCCCGATCCCCCGGATCACGCCGCTCTCGCTGCCCTGTGTGCTGCTGCTCGACAACGACAACGCCTGCGTGCTGGTCAAGGTCGATAGCGACGGCGTGCTGGTGGTGGTGCCGGAAACCGGGCGCGGCGTCACCCGCATCTCGATGGAGGAAATCGAGGCCCGCTATGTCGGCCACGCGATCTTCGCCAAGCCCGAGTACCAGTTCGACTCCCGCTCGGACGCGACCAGGCTGGTCCGTCCGCGCTCGTGGTTCTGGGGCACGCTCGCGAAGTTCTGGCGCATCTACA
Source organism: Alphaproteobacteria bacterium (assembly GCA_021776755.1). Lineage (GTDB taxonomy): Bacteria > Pseudomonadota > Alphaproteobacteria > JAJFFI01 > JAJFFI01 > JAJFFI01. The sequence continues at coordinate 1,150 of JAJFFI010000187.1, forward strand.
CCCAGGTGCTCATCGCGTCAGTGTTCATCAATCTGTTCGCGATCGCTTCGCCGTTGTTCATCATGAACGTCTATGACCGGGTCGTGCCGATCAACGCGGTGACCACGCTCTGGGTCCTCGCAATCGGCGTCGTGACCGCCTTCCTGTTCGAGTTCGTGCTCAAGTTTCTGCGCGGCTACTTCGTCGATACCGCGGGCAAGAGCGCCGACGTCATCCTGGCGAGCCACATCTTCGAGCAGATCATGGGCATCCGGCTCGAGGCGCGCCCGGCCTCGGCCGGCGCGTTCGCGAACCAGCTCCGCGAATTCGAAACGCTGCGGGATTTCTTTACCTCCGCCACCATGGTCGCGGTCGTCGACCTGCCCTTCATCTTCCTGTTCCTCGCGGTGATCTATTTCATCGGCGGGCCGATCGTTTTCGTGCCGCTGCTCGCCGTGCCGCTGGTCATCATCGTCGGCTTCATCCTGCAGAAGCCGATGGCCAAGACGGTGCGCGCGACCCAGAAGGAATCGGCGCAGAAACACGCCCTGCTGGTCGAGAGCATCTTCGGCCTCGAGACCGTGAAGGCGCTTGGCGCCGAGGGCCGCACCCAGCGCGACTGGGAACGGTTCGTCGGCATGACGTCGAAGTCGTCGATGAAAGCGCGGATGCTGTCGCAGTTCGCCATGAACTTCACGGCGCTCGTGACCCAGCTCACCACCGTCGGCGTCGTCTTCACCGGCGTCATGCTGATGTTCCTGGAGGGTAATCCCTACGGCATCAGCGTCGGCGCGCTCGTCGCCTGCACCATCCTGACCGGACGCGCGATGGCGCCGCTGGCCCAGATCGCCTCGATCATGACCCGCTTCGACCAGTCGATGGTATCGCTGGACACGCTCGACAAGATCATGTCGATGCCCGTCGAGCGGCCCGCCGGCAAGAGCTTCCTGCACCGCCCGAGGCTCAACGGCGAGATCGAGTTCCGCGACGTCACCTTCCGCTATCCCAACCAGGAAGTCACCGCGCTCGACCGGGTCTCGTTCCACATCAAGCCCGGCGAGCGGGTCGGCGTCATCGGCAAGATCGGCTCGGGCAAGAGCACGATCGAAAAGCTGGTTCTCAATCTCTATGGCGCGTCCGAAGGTTCGGTGCTGATCGACGGCACCGACATCGGCCAGGTCGATCCCGCCGATCTGCGGCGTTCGATCGGCTATGTGCCGCAGGACATCTTCCTGTTCTATGGCAGCGTGCGCGACAATATCGCGATGGGGATGCCTCACGCCGACGACGCCGATATCCTGCGCGCGGCCCGGATCGCGGGCGTCGACAATTTCGTATCCAAGCATCCGCACGGCTTCGACCTGCAGGTCGGCGAGCGCGGCGAATCGCTCTCGGGCGGCCAGCGCCAGTCGATCGCGATTGCCCGCGCGCTGGTGCGGAACCCGAAAATCCTCGTGCTCGACGAGCCGACCAGTGCAATGGACAAAGGCTCGGAGGACTGGTTCCTCTCGCGGCTTCGCGAGGAGATCGATCAGCGGACCTTGATCGTGGTGACGCAGCGCGTCTCCCTGTTGGCGGTTGTCGACCGCCTGATCGTCATGGACAGCGGCAAGGTCGTCGCCGACGGGCCGCGCGACAAGGTGCTCGAAACCCTGGCCCGCGGCCAAATTCGCGGCACGGAGATGTAGCCGATGGCCAAGCTCTCAGATCACTTCAGGTCGCTGGTGGAGGAAAACTCCGGCGAATCTCCGCTGAAAAACCGCGAGGATCACGACCTGATCCCCGACGTGCACGCCGCCGCCTTCCGCGGCCCGCACAAGTCTGCCACGATGCTGCTGCTGGTGATCGGCCTGATGCTGATCGTCTTCATCTCGTGGGCGGCCTTTGCAGAACTGGACGAAGTGACCCGCGGCGAGGGCCGGGTAATCCCTTCAGGCAAGGTGCAGGTGGCGCAGCATTTCGAGGGCGGCGTGGTCGAGGAGATCCTCGTCCGCGAAGGTGCCATCGTCGAGAAGGACCAGGTCCTGCTGCGCATCAACAACACCAACGCCGAGGCCGAATACCAGGAAAACCTCTCGCGATCGTGGTCGCTCAAGGGCGCCATCGCCCGGCTCCGGGCCGAAGCCACGGGCGGCGAGCTTGAAATGCCGGGCGAAGTGGAAAAGAACGCGCCCCAGGTCGCTCGCCGCGAAACCGATCTCTACGAGTCGCGCAAGGCCAAGATGCGGGCCGATATCGACGGGCTCGGCAGCAAGGTCGATCAGGCAAGGCAGGCGTTTCTCGAGGTGCAGAGCAACGCCCGCGCGCTCGGCGCGCAGGTCTCGAGCCTCTCGAGGGAGGTGGCGCGCATGCAGGACGCGCTCTCCAAGGGCGTGGTTTCGGAAATCGAGGTCATCCGGCTGCGGCGCGAATATACGCGTACGGCGGGCGAATTGCGCACCACCCGGCTTGCCATTCCGCGCGCGAAGGCGGCCTTGCGTGAGGCCGAACAAGCCAAACGCGCGGGCGGTGCGACGACCAGGGCCGAGGCCCGGCGCGAGCTATCCGAGGCCGAGGGCCAGCTTGCCGTGGTTGCCGAAAAGCTGAAGGGCGGCATCCAGCGGGTTACCCGCTCGGAGGTCAAGGCGCCCGTACGCGGCACGGTGAAGCAGATCAACGTGAACACCGTCGGCGGCACCGTGAAGCCCGGCGAGGACCTGGTCGAGATCGTCCCGCTCGAGGACTCGCTCCTCATTGAGGCCAAGATCCGCCCCGCCGACATCGGGCAGTTGCGGCTCGGCCTGCCCGCGGTGGTGAAAATCAGCGCTTACGATTTTTCGATCTACGGCGGTCTCGAAGGCATCGTCGACCGGATCAGCGCGGACGCCATCGAGGACGAGAACAAGCGCGGCGAAAGCTTCTTCCGCGTGACGGTCCGGACCAAGAAGACCTACCTCGGTCCGGACGACAAACCCCAGGCAATCATCCCCGGCATGACGGCCTCGGTCGACATCAAGACCGGCAAGAAGACGGTTCTGGCCTACATCATGAAGCCGATCCTGAAAGCCAAGAACGAGGCGCTGCGGGAGCGGTAGCCGGTGGCGGCGTCCTTCGAGGCCCGCTGACGCGGGCACCTCAGGATAAAGTGATTCAGGAAACACAAATGGAGCTTCACCCTGGGGCTGCGCCAAAGGCGCGCTCGAAGGGCGAAGCGGTCCCCAAATCCCGAAACCGTCATTTCGACCGGAGCAGCCGAAGGCTGCGCAGCGGAGAAATCTTCGTACCGGGAAGCCGAAGATTTCTCGGCTTCGCTCGAAATGACGCGCGTTATCCCTCGCGCGTCACCTCCAGCTTCTTCACCCCTCTGAGCGCCAGGGAATCGATCCAGTCGGGATCGGTGTCCAGCAAGTCGAGCGACGGAAACCGGCGCGCGATTTCGCCGAGGGCAATGCGGCCCTCGAGCCGCGCCAGCGGGGCGCCGAGGCAGAAGTGGATGCCGTAGCCGAACGAGAGGTGCCGGTTGGGCGTGCGTCCAAGGTCGAGACGGTCCGGATCGTCGAACACACCCGGGTCGCGGTTGGCCCCGCCCAGCATGGCGAAGATGCGGTCGTCCTTCGCGATTGCCTGGCCGCCGATCTCGGTGTCCTCGAGCGCGATGCGGGTCATCGACAGCGTCGGGCCGTCGAAGCGCAGGATTTCGTCCACCGCCACCCCCGGCTCAACCTCGCCCCGCGCCAGCCGGCCGAATTCACCGTCGCTCTTCAGCATGGCCAGCATGCCGTTGCCGATCAGGTTTGTCGTGGTTTCGTGGCCCGCGAACAGCAGCAGCACGAGGGTCGAGATCATCTCCTCGTGGCTCATGTCGTCGTTCTCGTCGCTCGCCTGCATGAAGATCG
>JAJFFI010000188.1 GCA_021776755.1 Alphaproteobacteria bacterium
AGAGCGTGCCGGCGCCGAAACCCCCGGCCGGCGGCTCGAAGAGCTAGTCTCCGCCACTGGCTGCGCCCCCACTGGCCGCGCCCCCACTGGCCGCGCGAAGCACCATGCCGTAGAGATCCCGCGGGTCGTCGGGATCGGCGATCATGTCGAGTTCGACATAATGCCCGGTGCGCTCCAGCTGGTCGCGCAGATAGCGGAGCGCCGAGAAATCCTCGATCGCGAAGCCCACGCTGTCGAACAGCGTAATCTGCCCCTCCGCCGTGCGCCCCGGCGCCTCGCCGCGGATCACCTGCCAGAGTTCCGTCACCGGATGGTCGTCCGGCAACTGCTGGATTTCGCCCTCGATGCGGGTCTGCTGCGGGTACTCGACGAAAATGTCCGAGCGCAGCAGGATGTCCTTGTGGAGCTCGGTCTTGCCCGGGCAGTCGCCGCCGATCGCGTTGATGTGCACGCCGGCGCCGACCATGTTGTCGGTCAGGATCGTGGCGTACTGCTTGTCGGCGGTCACCGTGGTGATGATCGCCGCCCCCTCGACCGCCTCCTCGGGTGAGGTGCAGCGGACGATATTGAAGCCGGAGTCCGCCAGGTTCGCCGCGCATTTTTCGGTCGCGGCCGGATCGATGTCGTAGAGCCGCAGCGTGTCGACGCCGAGCACCGCCTTGAACGCCAGCGCCTGGAACTCCGACTGCGCGCCGTTGCCGATGATCGCCATGCTTTTCGCGTTTTCGGGCGCGAGATATTTGGCGGCCAGCGCCGACATCGCCGCCGTGCGGAGCGCCGTCAGGATGGTCATTTCCGAGAACAGCACCGGATAGCCGCTCACGACCTCCGCCAGCACCCCGAACGCGGTCACGGTCTGCAGCCCCTGCGCCATGTTCACCGGGTGCCCGTTGACATACTTGAAGCCGTAGACCTCGCCGTCGCTGGTCGGCATCAGCTCGATCACGCCCTCGGCCGAGTGTGACGCGATCCGCGGCGTCTTGTCGAAGATCTCCCAGCGCCGGAAGTCCGCCTCCAGATACTCGGTGAGCCCGGTCAGCACCTCCTCGACGCCGATCTCGAGCACGATCTTCATCATGTGATCGACACTGACGAAAGGCACGACGTTCAGCTTGGCGGGTTCGGTCGGGGACATGCGGTTCCTGTGGCGGTCGGGGGCTTCGGAGACTTCAGGTTATGAGCGCTCCTGAAGCGGACGCAGATAACATACAGGAATTGCCGCACAAATATTGTTGTCGACATTTTTCAATTATTAGCATTATGCGATAGAATGGCCTTGATCGAAGTATCGCATTATGATATATACCGCCTGTGGAACTCACATATTCGCGTCAGGCCTTGCGCGCCCTGCAACGGACCCAGCCGGCCCGCCGCGACAATTTCATGGACCGGCTCGAGGCCATCGCTGCCGCACCGCACGATCAACACCCGAACGTGATCCGGCTGCAGGGGTATGACAACGAATACCGGTTGCGGGTCGGCGATTTCCGCGCCGAGTTCCGGCTCGACCACGCCGCAGACGTGATGTTCGTCCACCATTTCGGCCCGAGAGGGAGTGCCTATCGATGACCATGAAAGCAGAATTTACGGGACTGACCGGCCCCGGGGGCCTCGCCGACGAACTGGAGGCGCTGGCCGCCCGGGTGCGCGAGATGGACGCGGGCAAGGACAAGGACTCCGCTGCCGCCGGCGCAAGTGATGCCGTCGACCCGGCGCTGGCCGCCCTTATCGCGGCCGCCGACTATGCCGACGGCCTGCCCGCCGCCGAGGCCAACCGGATCCTGCGCGCGGGTGAACACCCGCTCCGCGTCTGGCGCGAACACCGCGGCCTCACCATGACCGCGCTGGGAAAGGCCGCCGGCGTGCCGCAGAGCTATATCTCCGAGGTCGAGGCCGGCAAGAAAACCGGCTCGGTCGATTTCTACCGCCGCACCGCCGCCGCCCTCGGTCTCCTCGTCGACGACCTGCTGCCGCCGGTCAGTGAGGATTGAGCGCAACTCGTCTACGGAGATGCCGTAGGGCGAAGGTAAAAAAAGGCTCTGACCTCTTTTCTCCCTAACCCCCTTTTTCTCTGGTTGCTACGATGTATCATGCCGTTGAGACGCATCAATAAGTTGAAAACTGCTATTCGATGTGCAAGCGTATTCGGCTTCTTGTTCTGCGTTTGGATCGGAAATGAAATTAAAAACGATCGCATTGACAAGGTTGCGTGTTAACCCAACCAATGATCGCCACGGCGCTTTGCCTGATGAGGCGTCAGCAATAGCTTGGCTTTTGAGGTCAAGATCGTCGCACATGAAAAACTTGGCGCGTGACATCGCCAAGGAAGCGCGACTGTATGAGGCGCCGCTAGTTCATGAATTGGATGGCGAGTTTTTGGTATTCGATGGTAATCGTCGAGTTACCTGCCTCAAACTCCTGAACAACCCCAGTCATGCACCGACTGCGGAATGGCGCAAAGCCTTTGTTCAAATCGCATCCAAAGCAAAAAATAGGCTCCCATCCCGAATTCCTTGTCAAATTGAGGATGATCGGGAGGCAATTGACGAAATTCTTTTCCGCCGACACACAGGGGCTCAAGCTGGAGTGGGTCAGTCAGCGTGGGACAATCGGGCCAAGACAAACTTTGTCGAAAGGACAGGGAAACGAACTAAAATTGATGTCGCAGAACAAATTGAATTAGTTTTGATAGAGAAAGGGCTAGTGCCGCCAGACCTTGCTCCACCGAGAACCAATATTAATCGCCTGCTTTCCGCAGAAAACTGGCGCAACCGAGTCGGCATAGCTGTCGAGGGGAAAGAACTCAGGTTCACCCACAATGAAGATAAGGTTCTAACTGCGCTGGAGAGGATCGTAACGGATTTTGCGTCTAGGAAATTGGTGCTGGCCGATGTTTGGAGCAACAGTGACAAGCGGCGCTATCTTGATGATTTGGACAAAGAGGGAATATTGCCCACCGCCGCGGACCTATTGAGCGAGCCTGCAGATGATGAAGATGATGAGCGTCCCGAGGGCGACTCGGACTCAGAGGAGGGTACGAATTCTGGCGAAGATGGGAATGAGGCGGAGTCAGATGCAAATCGTCCAAACCTTATTCCCTCTGGAACTGTGCTTATAAGAACAAATAATCCCCTACTAAAGAGATTTAACCACATTTGGTTCGAACTGCAACGCGACCTTTTCTTCGACAAACACACCAATGCGATTTCTGTTCTTTTCCGTGTCTTGTTGGAACTCGCGATAGAAAACTACGTTCTGAGCAATGACATTGGGATCCATGAAAACGATAAATTGAAAGCGCGGTTCAGGAAATGCTTGATTCATATGCATGAACAGAAGCTCATAGACAAGAATTTGCGAGCGTCACTAAGCAAATTTGAGCGTCAGGAACCGATTTTTTCTACTCATACGATGAATCAATATGTGCACTCATCTAAAGCCTTTCCTTCGCCACAGCATTTGCGAGCAATGTGGGACTATTTGGAGCCCTTCGTCTTAATCTGCGTAAAAAAATAGACAAACGGGCGAACTCGTCTTGACAATTCATGTACTAAATACGACATAGTACGCATGAATAGCCGAAACGCCCCTTCCGACACCCCCTTCGGCGCCTTCGTCCGCGAGCGGCGGGAGGCGTTGCGGAAGACCGACAAGCGGTTTTCGCTGCGCCAGGTGGCGATGCGGATCGGGGTGGAGCCCGCCTATCTCTCGAAGGTCGAGCGCGGCGAGCAGCCGCCGCCGTCGGAGGCGACGATCGTGAAGCTGGCGGACGAGATCGGCGAGGACCGCGACGTGATGTTGGCGCTCGGCGGCAAGGTGTCGGGGGAGTTGCAGGCGATCATCCGCCGCCGGCCGCAGGCCTTTGCTGAGTTGCTGCGCGGGTTGCGCGACGCGCCTGACGCCGCGGTGCTGCGGGTTGTCCGCGACGTGCGCGACGGCGACTGGTAAGCGAGACAGGAGACACGACCGATGATCACACTCGACCGGGACGAACTGGAGTTCCGCTTCCCCGAGGTCCACGAGGACGCCGTGGCGGCGGTGAATTTCCAGCGCACCCTGCGCCTGCCCGACGACGGCAGGACCTATCCCCTGCCGCCGGGTCTCGGCCGCTTCCCGCTCCGCCATGTCGACGACTTCGCGGACCGCGCGCCCGAGGGATGGCGCGCGCGCGGCGGGGTGTTCCTGCCGATGCACCAGGCCGAAGCCCTGTGGATCGCGTTTCACGCGCCCGGCGACTATCCGGTGGCGCTGAAGATCGCGGCCGGCAAGATCAACGCCGTGACCGGCGAGGCCTGGACGGGCAGCGGGATTGGTTCCCTGAACCAGGACCCGCAGGACTATGTCGTACTTCCGGAGCAGCCCTGGCTTGACGGCTTTTGCGTCGAGAAGGGCAAGATCCGCCAGTTCGTCGCGATGCCGCTGGGCGAGGGTTACACCGTCGAAGAGCAGATCACCGGCGACGCCGAGCATGGCGGCGTCCAGATCGTGGCCGTGCCGATGAAGGCCGAGCGCTGGGAGGACATCAAAAAGACGGCCGTCATCCGGCGGCGCTCGATGGGTCCGGAGCTGATGATGGCCTCGGCCTCGCCCGACATGGGCCTCGGGATGGGCGGCGAGATGACCCAGGAGATTTACGACGACCCCCACGGCCTCGACGCCTGGGATCTGCGGCATACGCGGCGTTGCTTTGTCTCGCTGGCCAATTCGGTGGCCTGGGCGGGCATCACCGGTGAGGCGCCGCCGCTCGCCCCGCCGACCGCGCAGGATTATGCCAAAGCCGGTCTGCCGTGGTTCGACTGGTACGGGGGCGACGCGAAGGCGCTCGAGGGCGCCGGTGTCTTCAAGGGCGTCAAGACCGTCGGAGAGGTGGGTGCCGCCAAGGGCAAGCCGCTCGCGGGCAACGAAAGCGTCATGCCCGGCCCGGTGCACACTTTGTCCAACAAGTCCGGGCCGACCAAGCCCGGGACGACTGTCCGCGAGCCCGAAAATGCCCGGTGATCGCAACGCAGTTGGTCATAACTGCGCCCCGGCGCAGCACCCTGTATCGTGTCCGCAACAAATCTGCTAAACTGGCGCGGAAGGCCAAGTATTTGGTCCAAAGGGGTGGGACCGGAAACGGGAGTGGACAGCGATGCCCGCTCCCGTTTTCTATGCT
>JAJFFI010000189.1 GCA_021776755.1 Alphaproteobacteria bacterium
ATCACGGCCCCCGCAGCCAGATGATGCGCTGCATAGCCCATCCGACGATGCTGAAGGACGGGTCTGCCTGGGGCGCGGTGGGCGGAGTCAGCGCCACATACCTTGCCCGCGACGGCTTCACCGGCGCGCCTGCGGTTTCGATTGACGACGCGCCGGACTACTGGCGCGATCTCGGCACGCGCTGGACGATCCTCGAGCAATACGTCAAGCCGTACCCGGTCTGCCGATGGGCGCAACCAGCCGTGCGCGGTGCGCTCAATATCCGGGCCGAGGCGGACATCGCAGCCGGTGAGATTGTCCGCATTGAGGTTCGCAGTTTCGCCGAAGCCGTGGCACTCGCGGCCCGGGCGCCCTCAACCACTGAAGAGGCGCAATACAGCCTGCCGTTCCCGGTGGCGGTAGCGCTGGTGCATGGCGATATTCTGCCGGAGCACATCGATGGACCGGCACTCAACGATCCCGCGGTTCTCCGCCTCTCCGGCGAGATCGCGCTGGTCGAAGACCCGGCACTTAGCAAGAGATTTCCAGCCGAACGCCTCGCGGCCGTAACGGTCGAATTGCGCGACGGCCGGCGCCTTGAAAGCGGGACGGTCGCGGCCTTGGGCGATCCCGAAGAGCCGCTCACCGACGCTCAAATCCGGGAAAAATTCGAGAAATATTCAGCGCCCGCGATTGGCCGTGCCGCCTCCCAGAGTTTGTGCAACCTGGTCTGGACGCTCGGGGCGAACGGCAGCGGGTACGGGGCCAAGGCAGCGCTCCTGTGCGACGCGTTGCTGTCGCCCGCCGGTCCCGCCAGGCTAACGGCGACCGTCTAGGCGAGGTTGGCCGCATCGGCATGGATCGGTGCAGGCGCCCGTTCGGCCCGCGGGCTGGTTTCGAAATAGGCCCGGTAGGCGCGCGAGAAATGCGACGCCGTCTTGAACCCGCAGGCGACCGCGATCTCGAAGATCGGCATCGAGGTCTGCAACACCAGCAGCCGCGCCCGCTTGAGCCGGAGGTTCAGATAATAGCGGCCGACCGATTGCCCGACGTAATTCCGGAACAGCCGCTCAAGATGCCGGGTCGAGATCGAGACCGCCCCCGCAAGGTCCTGGCGCGACATCGGCTCTTCCAGGTTGTCCTCCATCAAGGCGAGCACGGTCAGCAGCTTCGGATGGCTGACCCGCAGGCGTTCGCGAAGTTCCATCCGCTGTGGGTCGTTGGCGCCGCGGATGTGGGTGTGGAGATACTGCTCGGAGACCGCAGTTGCCAGGTCATGGCCGTGCTGCAGCGCGATGAGGTGCAGCACCAGATCGAGCGCCGCCGTGCCGCCCGAGCAGGTAAACCGGTCGCGATCGATTTCGAACAGCTGCCCGGTCAGTTCGAGCATCGGAAACCGCTCGGACAGCGACGACAGATTTTCCCAGTGCACCGTGCAGACATAGCCATCGAGCAGCCCGGCTTGGGCCAGAATGGTCGTGCCGGTGCAGATCGCGCCCAGTTCCGCGCCGTGGCGTACCCGGTGGCGCAACCAGGCAAAGGTCTGCGTATCGTCGAAATTCTCGGCGTCGAGTCCGGCGCACACGACGATCAGGTCGAGCGGGCCGATCTCCCCGATGCTTGCCTCGGGGATGATCTGGATGCCATTGCTGGCGTAGGTCGGCGCACCGTCGGGCGTCAGGAAATGCCAGCGGTAGAGGGTCCGCCCAGTCAGCCGGTTGGCGGCGCGCCGCTGCTCGCTCGCGGCCGAGAACGACATCATGGAGTAGTCGGGAACCAGCAGGAACCCGATATCGACGTTTTCTGCGCCGGTCTTGCCTTCGAACATGGTGGCAGCCTGCCGTAACGTTGATCTTCAAGGGGTTGCCGGCGAATCCGAGTCGCATATTAGCAAGTCGGCGGCGTTCTGGGAAATGTATCATGATTGACGACGGTTGAAATTGGTTGCAACGAGGGGAAAAGCGGGCTGCGTTCAAGGGCGGTCCGACGGAGCGGGGTGAGGCGTTTGGAAATCCTGCAGTACATGATCGACAATCTCGGCCTGATCGGCGAACGCACGTTGCAGCATGTTTCGATCGTTTCCGTCGCCGTTGGGCTTGCCATCTTAACTGGCGTGCCGATCGGGATCGCGATCACCAGGAACCGGCAGGTCGCCGACGCGGTGCTCTATGTCGCTTCGATCATCATTACCGTGCCGTCGATTGCGCTCTTCGGTCTGATGATCCCGATCCTGTCCACCATCGGGCAGGGCATCGGCTATTTGCCGGCAGTCATAGCGGTGCTGCTCTATTCCCAGCTGCCGATCATCCGGAACACCTACACCGCGATCAACAATGTCGATCCCGCACTTCGGGAAGCTGCGCGCGGCATGGGCATGACTCCGGGCCAGCGGCTGCGGCAGGTCGAAATCCCACTCGCAATTCCGGTCATCATGGCGGGCGTGCGGACGGCCGTGGTGATGAATATCGGCGTGACCGCAATCGCTGCCTATATCGGCGCCGGAGGGCTCGGCGCGTTCATCAGCGCCGGCATCGCCGACACCGACGTCCGTCAGCTTGTCACCGGCGCGGTCAGTGTCAGCATCCTCGCGATCATCGCCGATTTTTTCCTCTTGTGGCTGCAGGGCCGGTTAACGCCGCTCGGGGTGAAGACATGATCAAGCTTGAAAAACTGACGAAGATTTTCGACACCCCGGGTGGGACAATCACCGCGGTCGATCATGTCGATATGGAGGTTGGAGAGGGCGAGATTTGCGTTCTGCTCGGGCCGTCCGGCTGCGGCAAGACCACGAACCTCAAGATGATCAACCGCCTGGTCGTGCCGACATCGGGCAAGATATTCATCGACGGCAAGGACACCGACGATTACGACCCGGTCGAGCTCAGGCGCAACATCGGCTACGTCATCCAGCAGATCGGGCTGTTCCCGAACAAGACCATCGAGGAGAACATCTGTATCGTTCCGGACATGCTGGGCTGGGACCGGAAGAAGTCCCGCGCACGGGCGGCCGAGCTGCTCGAACTGGTGGCCCTCGACCCCGCGCTGTTCCTGACGCGCTTCCCGAAGGAACTTTCCGGCGGCCAGCAGCAGCGCGTTGGCGTCATCCGGGCGCTCGCAGCCGATCCGCCGGTGATGCTGATGGACGAGCCGTTCGGCGCGATCGACCCGATCAACCGCGAGGTCATCCAGGACGAGTTCCTCAAGATGCAGCAGACGCTGCGCAAGACCATCATGTTCGTGAGCCACGACATCGATGAGGCGGTGAAGATGGCCGACAAGGTCGCGATCTTCCGCGACGGCAAGCTTGAGCAATGCTCGAGCCCGGACGACCTCCTGGCGCACCCGGCGAACTCTTTCATCGCCGACTTCGTCGGTGGCGACCGGACGCTCAAGCGCCTGCGGCTCGTGAAGGTCAGCGAAGCCATGTCGAAAGGCGCTCCATCGGTGACGGCGGAAAGCCCGGTCGCCGACGCGGTCAAGGCGATGGAGGATCACGGCCACGCCAATGTCGTCATGGTGGACGAACGGAAGCGCCCGCGTGGCTTTGTGCATATGAACGACGTCAGGGACAAGAAGGGCCCCGTGAGCGACCACTACGAAGCGCTGGAGGCGACCGTCGACGCGCGTGAGGATCTCCGGACCGCAGTTTCGCTTATGTTCTCGAACGACGTGACATGGCTTGCCTGCACGGATGCGGACGGAAAGTACGCGGGATACATCACCCAGCGCGGCATCACGCATCTGCTGGGCGAGACCTACAACCAGTAAGAAGACACGGAGACCGCCATCAAGATCGGCGCACGACAGCTTTCGGAATCGAGCATGAACCGCACGTTCAGGGTTGTGGCGCTCGTCGTCGCGTTCGCCCTGGGGGCGGTCGCCTATCAACAGGGCGTCATCCCGCAGATCATCCAGCGCTGGGACGACGTCTGGTTCCTCGGCAAGGAACACATGCTGCTCGTCGCCGTTTCGGGCGGGTTGGCGATTGTGACCGGGATCCCGTTCGGGATCTGGCTCACGCGACCCTCGATGCGCAAGGCCGCCGAGACCATGATCCAGGGCCTCAACATCGGCACCACCATCCCGACGCTTGCCATCCTGGCGCTTTCGATGAGCTTGCTCGGCATCGGCAAGGTGCCCGCAATCTTCGGGCTCTGGGTCGCCTCCCTGCTGCCGATCGTGCGCAATACCTACACCGGCATTCTCGCGGTGCCGCCGCACATGAAGGAGGCTGCGGTGGGGATGGGCATGCGCCCGAACCAGATATTGTGGAAAGTCGAGCTTCCCAACGCGCTGTTTGTGATTTTCGCCGGTATCCGGACAGCGCTGGCAATCAATGTCGGCACCGTGCCGCTCGCCTATCTGATCGGCGGCGGCGGCCTGGGCGAGCTGATTTTTTCCGGCATCGCCCTCGACATGACCGACCTGATGCTGGCCGGCGCCATACCGGTGGCAATATTGGCTGTTCTAACTGATTTCGCGGTCGCCCAGTGCCAGCTCTGGTTGGTGCCGCGCGGCGTCAATCCGCTCAGGTAGTCTGAGCGGCAAGCAACGAGCGGCGGGGGCCTGCCGCTGCAACGAAACCCAAGGCCTGAACGACAAATGTTTCAGAGGAGGAGACCGAAATGAAATTCAACCGTTTGATCGCCCTAGTGGCCGGCGCGATGTTCGCCGTCTCGGGCGCCGCGTCCGCAGCCGACACGATCGTGGTCGGCGGCAAGAACTTCACCGAGCAGAAATTGATGGCCGAAATGACCATGCAGCTGCTGACGGCCAAGGGTTTCGATGTCGAGAAGAAGGCTGGCATGGGCAGCACCGTGCTGCGCAAGGCCCAGGAAAACGGCCAGATCGATGTTTACTGGGAATACACCGGCACCTCGCTCGTGACCTACAACAAGGTCACGGAAAAGTTGGACGCGGACGCAACCTACAACAAGGTCAAGGAACTCGACGCGGCGAAGGGGCTCGTCTGGCTGAAGCCGTCGAACGCGAACAACACCTACGCGCTCGCGGTCAAGGAGGGCGACGCCAGCACCAAGGGCATCTCGACGCTCAGCGAAATGGCCGCGGCCTACAAGGGCGGCAAGGACTTGAAGATGGCGGTCAACGCCGAGTTTCCGAAGCGGCCCG
>JAJFFI010000190.1 GCA_021776755.1 Alphaproteobacteria bacterium
GGCAAGGCGATGATGGGCGCGGGCGAAGGCGACGGCGCCGACCGGGCGCGGAAGGCCGCCGAGAAGGCAATCTCGAACCCGCTCCTCGACGACGTCTCGATGAAGGGCGCGCGCGGCGTGCTGGTCAACATCGCGGGCGGCACGGATATCACGCTGTTCGAGGTCGACGAGGCGGTGAACCGCATCCGCGACGAAGTCGACGAGAGTGCCAACATCATCTTCGGCTCGACGTTTGACGACTCGATGGAAGGCCGCGTGCGGGTCTCGATCTTCGCGACCGGCATCGACACAAAAGTCCAGGCCGCCAAACCCCAGCCGATCAAGATCCGGCTGGTCAGTCAGGACGGTGCGGTTGCCCGTCAGGGCCGCGATGTCGCCGCCCCCACCCGCTATGAGGCGGATGACGTCGATGGCGGACAGGGCGACGAGGAGCCGATGCCACTGACCCGCGAGCATTCGGTCGAGCGCGAACCGGAGGCGGTTTCGGCCGGCCGGGCAGCGGTCGGCGAAGCAGCACCCACGCAGGCGCCGGTCTACGAAGAAGCTCGCGCCGGGACGGTCAACGAGACCCGGGGCGGTGGACGCCAGTTCAACGAGGTGGCGCTCCAGCCCGCAGCGTTGAGCCGGATGCCGGACCCCACGCCGTCCTATGGCCGGGTGGAGGCCAGCGAGGGCATGGCGATGGCAACAGCCAATGCCCGTGCCGCGGTCGCCGAGCAGTTCGCGCCCGAGCCGGAAGAGGCGTTCGAAGAAGAGTACGAGCCCGAAATCGCGCTCGATGACGATACCCCCGCCCCGCGTACGGAGCACGCACCGGGGTATTCCCAGTCTCCTTCGGCCCGGGCGACGGCGGAGACGTCGGATCGGGGCAACGCCAGTCTGTTCGAGGTGCTCGAGACCGAGGAAGAGGAAACCGCCGAAGGCGAAACCCGGCGCCTCTCCCGTGATCGCAGCCCTGCCCCGGCTCCGGCCGAAAGCGGACGCGGCCTTGGCGGGCTCGACCCGGACGATCGCATCGCATCCTCGGAAGAGGAGAGCGATCTCCTTGAAATTCCTGCGTTTCTCCGCCGTCAGGCGAACTGACCGCAGGTTTCTCAACAGACCGGGCCGCCGCCACACGGCCCGGGTCGACCCTCCGATACTCCCTCCTCCGCACCCACGGGGGAGGGATTTTCTTTGCGGCAGGAGGTTGTGCGGAGGATTTCGGCGCAAGCCCCAGAAACTGCAGCGCCTGCCTGCGTAACATTTTGTAACAAAGAGTGATTTGAGCGCGACCAGGCCCTCATCTAGAAACAAGCTGTCAGAAGCCAAGGGGTGAGTGGCGCTGGCAACCAAGCGGGGGCCCTCCGGAAACGGAAATCAAAGCAGCCCTCATACGCGAGAGTTTACCACGGTACAGGTGAGTGGCCGTGAAGAGGGCGGGGAAGATTTGATGGCGAATGCCACGAACATTGGCGGCGTAACTGCCGCAAACTCTGAAATTGCTCCTGCGAGTTACCGGGTGAACCAGAAGACAATCCGCAATCCGATCGAATGCACTGGCACCGGGCTCCACTCGGGTGCGCGCGTTTCGCTTTCGCTGCGCCCCGCCTCGCCCGACACCGGCATCATCTTCCGCCGCACCGACGTTGGCCGTAACGGCAAGGGCGTCGACATTCCCGCCCGCTGGGACAATGTCACCGACACCATGCTCTGCACCACGCTCGGCGACGGCAATGACGCGGTAATCGGCACGATCGAGCATCTGATGGCCGCCCTCGCCGGCTGCGGCATCGACAACATCATCATCGAACTCAATGGCCCTGAAGTTCCCATCATGGATGGCAGCTCGGCG
Organism: Alphaproteobacteria bacterium; assembly: GCA_021776755.1. Lineage (GTDB taxonomy): Bacteria > Pseudomonadota > Alphaproteobacteria > JAJFFI01 > JAJFFI01 > JAJFFI01. The sequence continues at coordinate 1,835 of JAJFFI010000190.1, forward strand.
GACTTCGTGTTCCTACTGGAGTGCGCGGGCTTTGCCGAGCAGAGCGCATCGCGCCGCTGTCTGCAGATCCTGAAGCGGGTCCAGGTCGGCGATGCCGACAAGTCCGCGACGCTCACCCCCGGCGCGGGCCAGACCTTCAGCTTCGAGATCGATTTCGCGAATACCGTGATTGCCCGCCAGGAATTCTACGTCGATGTGTCCGACGAGAACTTCCGCTCCGAGGTCAGCCGCGCCCGCACCTTCGGCTTCGACCACGAAGTCGCCAAGCTGCGCGCCATGGGCCTCGCCCGCGGCGGCTCGCTCGACAATGCGGTGGTGGTTTCCAAGGACGGCATCCTGAACGAGGGCGGCCTCCGGTATGACGACGAGTTCGTGCGCCACAAGGTCCTCGACAGCATCGGCGATCTGTATCTCGCGGGCTGCCCGGTCGTGGGCCACTCTCATGGCTACAAGGCCGGTCACGCGCTCACCAACGAGTTGCTGCACGCCCTGATGACTGACCGTTCGGCCTGGCGGATGACCACGTTCGAGGACATCGAGTTTGGCCATTCCGCCCCGGCCTGGCTTGCGGACGCGGTCGCGATCAACGCCTGACCTTTTTTTCCTCCCTGCTCCAAACAAAACTTCGGCGGCTTCGGCCGCCGATTTCCTGTGGTCCCCTGACGATTTGCGATGAAATCAGCACAGTCGCAGCCTGGCGCCACAAAACTGCCCCGAAAGTCTGTAGGCATGTCAGGGCAAGATGGTATATTCCGGCCCCCGGATACCCCGCGCCTCGTTACAACGGCGGCGCGGCCCGGTTCCGGCGGCAAGAACATGGTTCGGATACATGAAATTGTTCAGTGACAGTGTGCTGAAGGCGGTGGCCGCGGCAGGTGTCTGTCTGCTTTTGCTGGCAGGCTGTGAATCGCTGCCGGAAGACGACTATCAGCCGGGTTCGGTCGAGGTGCTCTACAACGAAGCGCTCGACCAGATGCTTTCCGGCAACTACCGCACGGCGGCAAAACTGTTCGACGAGGTCGAGCGCCAGCACCCCTATTCGGTCTGGGCGACCAAGGCCGAACTGATGTCCGCCTATGCCAAGTATCAGGACAGCGAATATGACGACGCGATCATCGCGCTCAATCGCTATGTCCGCCTGCACCCGGGCAGCCGCGATATCGCCTACGCATACTATCTGCGCGGACTGGCGCATTATCAGAAGATTTCCGACGTCAAACGCGAGCAGGGCGCGGCCGAGCAGGCGATGAAAGCGTTCGATGAACTGATCAAGCGCCATCCGAACACGCGATACACGCGCGATGCCCGCGACAAGATGGACGTGACCCGCGATCATCTCGCGGGTTCCGAAATGGATCGTGGCCGCTTCTACCTCAAGCGCGACCTGCACCTCGCCGCGATCAACCGCTTCCGCTATGTCGTCGACAATTATCAGACCACGACCCAGGTGCCCGAAGCACTGCACCGGCTGGTCGAGGCCTACATGGCGCTCGGGCTCACGGACGAAGCGCGCCAGACCGCTGCCGTGCTCGGCTATAACTATCCGTCGAGCGAATGGTACGTCGACACTTACGCGCTGGTGGAAGGTGTCGATGTCCGGCCGCCCGAGGCACGCGAGAAGCCCGGCTTCTTCTCCCGAATCTGGTCCAATATTTTCTGATCCACAGGAGCGCCCATGCTGCGCGGCCTGTCCATCCGTGATGTCGTTCTGATCGAAAAACTGGACCTGACCTTCGGGAAGGGTCTGGGCGTTCTGACGGGCGAGACGGGTGCGGGTAAGTCGATTCTACTCGACGCACTGGGTCTTGCGCTGGGGGTGCGGGCCAATCCGGCCCTGATCCGCAAAGGAGCCGGGCAGGCGAGTGTTACGGCAGAATTCGACCTGCCGGCCGGCCATCCTGCCATCGACGTCCTGCGCGAACAGGAGATCGAGGCGGCGGACGACCTCATTCTCCGCCGGGTGCTTGGCAGCGACGGGCGGTCCCGCGCCTTCATCAACGACCAGCCGGTGAGCGTCGGGCTGCTCAAACAGGTCGGCGATGCGCTCGTCGAAATCCAGGGCCAGTCCGACCAGCGCGGCCTGCTTGACCCCTCGACCCACCGTGAGCTGCTCGATGCCTTTGGCGGCCTTGCCGTCGATGCCGATCGCACGTCCGCTGCGTGGCGCACCTGGCGGCAGGCCGACGAGGAACTGACCTTGGCGCGGGCCGCCATGGAACGCGCGCAGGCCGAAGAATCCTTCCTCCGTCATTCCCACGAAGAGCTCGAAACGCTCGCGCCAAAGACCGGCGAAGAAAAAGATCTGGCCGAGCGGCGCGCGGTGCTGATGCACCAGGAAAAGATCATCGACGCCCTGAATGCCGCCCTCGGCGAGGCCGCAGGCGAGAAATCCGCGGAAGACGCGCTGCGCCGCGCCATCGGGGCCCTCGAGCGGGTTGCCGACAAGGCCGGTGGCCGGCTCGACCCGATCATCGAAGCGCTCGAGCGCGCGGCCATCGAGGCAGCCGAAGCCATCGGGCAGCTCGAGGCCGCCGGCGAAGCGATCGACCTCGACGCCGCCGCCCAGACCGATATCGACGAGCGCCTGTTCGCGCTGCGCGATGTTGCGCGCAAACATCGGGTCGAGGTCGACGCCCTCCCCGCGCTTCACGAAAAAATCGCGGCCGATCTGAACGCCCTTGATGACCAGAGCGGCGCCCTGACGCGGCTTGAGAAACTCGCCGGCGAGGCGCGCAAACAATTCGAGGTGGCCGGCAAAGGCCTCTCGGAGAAACGCCACGAGGCCGCCCAAGACATGGATCAGGCCGTCACAGCGGAGCTCCCGCCGCTCAAGCTCGAGAATGCCGTTTTCCGCACCCGTGTCGAACCGCTCGCCGAAGACGCCTGTGGCCCGCACGGCATCGACCGCATCGCCTTTGAGGTCGCGACGAACCCCGGCGCCGATCCGGGCCCGATTGCAAAAATCGCCTCGGGCGGCGAGTTGTCGCGGTTCATGCTGGCGCTCAAGGTCGTGCTGTCGCGCACCGGCAGCGCGCCCACGATTGTGTTCGACGAAGTCGACAGCGGCGTCGGCGGCGCGACCGCACATGCCGTGGGCCAGCGGCTCTCGCGTCTCGGCGGTGATTTGCAGGTGCTGGTCGTAACCCATTCGCCTCAGGTCGCGGCCCGCGGGGCGCATCATTGGCAGGTTGCCAAGAACGGTGGCGCCAATGGCGTTGCGACGACGGTCGACAGCCTTGACGGCAATGCCCGGCGGGAAGAGATCGCGCGGATGCTTTCGGGCGAGCACATCACGGATGAGGCACGCGCCGCCGCCGACAGCCTGCTCGCCGGGGAGGCCGTATGACCGGGCAGGAAGCGGTTGCGGTTGAGGACCTGACCACCGAGGACGCCGCTGCCGAACTCGAACGGCTCGCCGAAGAAATCGCCCGCCACGACAGGCTCTACCACCAGAAGGACG
>JAJFFI010000020.1 GCA_021776755.1 Alphaproteobacteria bacterium
CGCGGCGGCGTGCCGGCCTCTAAATTTCGCCCCGCCCACGCCCCTGAAACCGTACGTCAGCCGATTAACGGATCGGCATCGGGTACTGCAGACCGCCCTTGTTCCAGAGCGCGTTGACGCCACGCTCCAGCTTCAGAGGGGTGTTCGGCCCGACGTGCTTGTCATAGCTCTCGCCGTAGTTGCCGACCTGCTTGACGATGTTGTAGGCCCACTCGTTCGGGAGACCGAGGCTCTTGCCCATGTCGCCCTCGAGGCCGAGGAAACGCCGGACATCCGGGTTCTTCGTGTCCTTCATCTTGTCGACATTGCCCGAGGTGATCTCCGACTCTTCAGCCTGGATCATCGCGAAAAGCGCCCAGCGGACGACGTCGCCCCACTGGTTGTCGCCATGACGCACGACGGGACCAAGCGGCTCCTTCGAGATGATCTCCGGCAGCACCATGTGCTCGTCCGGGTTCTTCATCTTGGTGCGCTGGGCAGCGAGGCCCGAGCGGTCAGTCGTGTAAACGTCGCAACGGCCGGCGTCGTAGGCGGCCACAACTTCGTCAGCCTTCTCGAACGCAACCAGCTCGATCTTCATGCCGTTCGCACGGAAGAAGTCGGAGACGTTGAGCTCGGTGGTGGTGCCGATGTTGGTGCAGACGGATGCGCCCGAAAGCTCCTTGGCGCTTTTCACGCCGAGTTTCTTGCGGACCATGAAGCCCTGACCGTCGTAGTAGTTGACGCCCGTGAAATCGAGGCCAAGCGACGTGTCACGGGTAAGCGTCCAGGTCGTGTTGCGCGAAAGCACATCAACCTCGCCCGACTGCAGCGCCGTAAAGCGCTCCTTGGCCGACAGCGGGGTGTACTTGACCTTTGTGGCATCGCCGAAGACCGCAGCCGCAACCGCGCGGCAGACGTCGACATCAATGCCGCTCCAGTTGCCTTTTTCATCCGGGTTCGAAAAGCCCGGAAGGCCCTGGCTGACGCCACACTGTACGAAGCCCTTCTTCTTGACATCGTCAAGGGTCGCCGCGTTGGCAGTGCCAGCGGCGACCGCGAGGGCCGCACCAGCGGTAAGCATCACAAGTTTCTTCATCTAGGTTCCTCCCTGGTATGGCCGGAAAGTTTTTGAAATGGCCAAAAAAGATTAATCCCCCACCTCCGCCGCGGATCGATGTCCGCAACCGGAAGTACGCCTTACCTATCACAGGGCTTACGCAAGTCTCAAGGGGCGCTTCGTTAACGGGAGCTGTGAAAAACCAATATAAACCCTTGCGTTCGCAGACTGACCCCGCTCCCGGCCCGCGCCCCCGCCACTGCTTTGCGCCAGAACGGACAGATGCTATTACCCGCACCCGGGGCCGTCCCGGCCACTGGACCCGGGACCGGTCGCGTTCCATCTCCACGTCGTTCTGCGGTCATTCACCTGCCGGCCTGCCAATTACAAAGATCACATGGCCAAGAAAACCGACACCCGTCTGATGCATGCCGCCCGGCCCACCGGCCGGTCCGGTTTCGTCAACCTGCCGTCCTGGCGCGGGTCGACCGTTGTCTTCGACACGCTCGCAACCTTCGATGAAATGCAGGCCGAGCGTCTGACCAACGTCGTCTACGGCCGCCTCGGCACGCCGACCACAAAGGCGCTCGCCGAAGCGCTGTCCGAGATCGAGACCCAGCCCGGCGTGCGCAATGTCATCGTCGGCTCAGGCCTTGCCGCGAACACCGTGGCGCTGGTCTCCTGCCTCGAGGCAGGCGATCACGTCCTGATCGTCGACACGGTCTACTCGCCGGTGCGGTCGTTTGCCGACCGGCACCTCGCGGCATTCGGTGTCGACGTCGAGTATTTCGACCCGGCCGCCGGGGCCGGCATCGCGGACCTCGTGCGCCCCGAGACCCGCGCGCTGTTCTGCGAGACCCCCGGATCCCAGACCTTCGAGATGCTCGACCTGCCGGCGGTATCGGCGGCCTCGCGGGCGGCAGCCACGCACCGGAAGGGCCTCGTGGTGATTGCCGACAACACCTGGGCCACGCCCTACTTCTTCGACGCGCTCGGACATGGCGCCGACATCGCGACGATCGCCTGCACGAAATACATCCTCGGGCACTCCGACGGCATGCTCGGCGCGATCGCAACGCGTGACGAGGCCCGCTATAAGGCCGCCGGTCTGACCGCGAACGCTTACGGCCATTCCGCGGGCTCCGAGGAAACTTGGCTCGCGCTCCGGGGCATCCGCACCCTGCCCGTCCGCATGCGCCAGCATCAGGACAACGCCCGCGCCGTCGCGGGCTGGCTCGCCGAAGAGGCGCGGGTCGCACGGGTGATGTATCCGGGCCATCCGTCGGACCCGGGACACGCGCTTTGGAGACGGGACTTCACGGGCGCCTCGGGGCTTCTGGGCATTGTCCTCGACAAGGACTATCCGGTGTCCGCGATCGCGGCCTTCATCGACGGGCTCGAGCTGTTTTCCCTCGGCGCAAGCTGGGGCGGGTATGAGAGCCTCATCCTGCATTTCGATCCGCACCAGTACCGCACCGCTACCTCGTGGCGGGAAACCAGTCCCACGCTGCGGCTTCATGTCGGGCTGGAAGATCCTGTGGACCTGATTGACGATTTGGACGCTGCCTTCCGGCGGCTGGAAGGTACGGCATGACCTCAGTTGGAAAGACGGGCATCAAGGCGGTGCTGGCCGAAATCGCCTTCAATGGCGACGGTCTGGTGCCGGCGATCGCGCAGCAGCACGACAGCGGCGAGATCCTGATGATGGCCTGGATGGACGCCGACGCCGTCCGTGAAACGCTGGAAACGGGGCGCGTCTGCTACTGGTCCCGCTCGCGGGGCGCGCTCTGGCGCAAGGGCGAGAGTTCCGGGCAGGTCCAGGCCCTGGTTGAAATGCAGATCGACTGCGACGGGGATACGCTCTTGCTGAAGGTCGATCAGACCGGCGTTGCCTGTCACACCGGCACCCGCGCGTGTTTCTTCCGCGCCGTCCGGGACAACGGCCTTGAGATCATCGCAGAAGTCGAGATTTCTCCCGGCGAACTCTACCCCGGTAAATCCTGAAGGATCAGGCGGCCCCTGCCAGATCGTTGATGACGGCCGCGCCGCCCGGGAGCTCGCCGGCAGTATCTGCATCCTCGGCGGCAGGCGATATTGCGGCATGGGCCCAGCGCGCCTGGTAGTGCGCGAACAGCGCATCGACCTGCTTTACGTCGAGCGGGCGGGCAAAGAAGTATCCCTGCCCGTACTCGCAGCCCATATCGGTCAGCACGCTCCGCTGCTCGTCCGTCTCGATGCCCTCGGCGACCACGTCCATGCCGAGGCCGTGGGCGAGCGCGAGGATGGTCTGCACGATCGGTGATTTCCTGCCGCCGCCATTCATCTTGCTGACGAACGACTTGTCGATCTTAATGGTATCGATACGAAAACTCTGCAGCGTCGAAAGCGACGAATACCCGGTGCCGAAATCGTCGATCGCGATCCGCACGTTGTTGTCTTTCAATGCATCGAGGGTGCGCGATGCCTCTTCGAGGTTCTCCATGATCGCACTCTCGGTGATCTCGAGCTTGATCTGACCCGCGGGGCAGCCGGTTTCCTCGAGCGCTTCGAGCACGTCGTCGGCGAAATCGCCCTTGCAGAGCTGACGGGTCGAGACATTCACATTGACCGTCATCGACCGCGCGGCCGGATATTTGGCGCACCAGTCAACCATCTGGCGGCCGGCCTCGCGCAGCACGAAGTCGCCGATCGGCAGGATCAGGCCGGACTCTTCCGCAAGCGGAATGAAGTCCAGCGGCGATATCATGCCGCGCTCGGGATGTTGCCACCGGATCAGCGCCTCGAAACCAATGAGGCTGTTGTCCGAGAGCCGGATCAGCGGCTGGTACTGCAGGATCAGTTGATTGTTGTCGATTGCCTTGCGCAGGTCGTTCTCGAGCTGCAGCCGGGCAACCGCCCGCTCGTGCAGCGCATCGTCGAACACGACATGCCGGCCGCCACCCAGCTCGTTGGCGCGGCTCAGCGCCAGCTGCGTGTCCCGCAGGACGCTGTCGACATCGTCGTAACCGGTCTTGCTCCAGGCAATGCCAAAACTCGCCGTCGTGAAGATTTCCGCGCCATCCACCTCGAACCGGCGATTGAGCGTCGACTGAATTCGGTTGGCGATCCTGAGCGCATCGCTGATGTCGTCGATATCGTCGGCGAGAAACGCAAAGAGGTCGTCGCCGAAGGTCGCCGCCGTATCCGACGGGCGGAGGCAGGTCACCACCTTCTTTGCGAGCAGCGACAGCAGCGCTTCCGCGCGCTTGCGCCCGAGCCCCTCGCGCACGGCTGGCAGCTTGTCGAGCTGCATGATGAGGGTTGCGAAGGAATATTCCGGATGGCGTTTCTGGCGCTGCAGGGCGCGTTCAATCCGGTCGACGAAAAGCGTGCGGTTGGGGAGACCGGTCAGCGGATCGAGCACCACCTGCTCGGTCACGTCCGACTGCGAACCCGCCATCCGCAGCGCCCGGCCGTTGGCGCCGCGCCGTGCAGCCCCCCGGGTCACCATCCAGCGGATGCTGCCGTTCTTGTGCTCGATGCGGTATCGGGAATCGAGGCGCAGACTCACGCCTTCGATGTGGTTCGCGATATCGGACCGCACGCGCTCGACATCGTCGGCGTGGATGCGCTCGAACCAGGCGTCGGGCGTGTTCTCGAATTCGGAGTCGGGATAGCCGAAGAGGGATTTCCAGCGTGGCGAGTAGTAGACATCCCCGGTTTCGAGGTTCCAGTCCCAGAGCCCGTCGCGCGCGCCCTCGACCGCGAGCGTGAACCGCTCCTCACTGTTGCGGAGCGAGGCTTCGATGGTTTTCACCGCCATGATCGTACCGATCCGGGCGAGCGCAACCTGCATGTCGATCGGTTTGGTCAGAAAGTCGTTGGCGCCGAGGTCGAGCGCACGGCGGCAATCCTCGTCCTCACCCGTGTCCGCCAGCATGATGACCGGCTGGGCAGTTGCGGAGTGGCCGCGGCGAATATGACCAAGCACCTCAAGGCCATCGAGGTCCGGGTTGTGGAGGTCGAGCATCACGAGGCTCCACGTCGAAACCCCGAGCCGCCGGATCGCCTCATGGCCGCCGCCCGCGTAATCGACCTGGTAACCCTGGCCGGTCAACTCGGCCGCCAGCAGCTCGCGGGAGGTCTCGTCCTCGCTGACGATCAGCACGGAACCCTGGTATTGCCGGGCATCCCGCCGTTTCTCCCGGCCGGTCGTCTCGTTGTGAATATTGAGTGGCTGCTTCATGGCATCCCGTACACGGCCCCAGCCGTCGCCGTCAGAGGGCAGCTTCCGGACCGGTGGATTTCCGGGCCACACCCTGCACGTCGGATTGGGACAATTTTTCAACTCCGCAGTCTGGCGCGAGGCTCTGAAGATAGCGTTAAGGGAGAGCGGGTCAGTTCGGCGCCTCGACGATGAGCCCGAGCAGCACGTCGGGCGTCTTGCCGTCGCTTGCAAGCGGCAGCAGCAGGCGCTGATACACAAGATACCGGCGCTGGGTGTGCTCCGCGGTCAGCACCTCGCAGATCGGCACGGCGCTTTCAGCCACCCGCTCGTAAATCCCGAGGAAACTCGAGAGATGCGGCTCCTCCACAGCCTCGTCGAGCCAGAGTCCGGTGTTGTCACGCCCGAAGCGATCCACATTGCCGGTTCCGACGAGGCGGTAGCGGTACCGCCGCGCGCCCGCGTCCGTCCGCTCGATGTCGATCAGGAACAGGTCGGGCAGCAGGTCCGGCACCGCAACCGGGTCGAAATCCGCCCGCCGCGGCAGGTCGCTGTCGCGCCGGAGGTCTTGCCAACTGTCATGGAGCTTCCGGCAGCGCGGATACCACTCGGCCCGGTCCTCGACCACGCCCAGCAACTTCCGCGAAACGATATGTCCCAGCCTTGCCATCCATGCCCCACCACGATGTTCCGGACAGTGTACCGCAAAACGAAACCGGCCGCCCCCATGAGGGACGGCCGGTACGTCACTTCAACGCGTCAGGCGAAGGTCAGGCCGCCTTCTTCTCGATGGCCTTCGCGGTCGAGGGGGCCTTCTTGCCGTTGGCGATTTCGATCGTCCGGGGCTTCAGCGCCTCGGGGACCTCACGCACCAGATCGATGGACAAGAGGCCGTTCTCGAGATCGGCACCCGTCACTTCGATGTGCTCGGCAAGCTGGAACCGGCGCTCGAAGGCGCGGCCCGCGATGCCGCGGTGCAGGAAGGTGCCTTCGCCACCCTCCTCGGTTTTCTCGGCAATCTGGCCCGTCACGGTCAGCACGCCGTGCTCCACCTCGAGGTTCAGGTCGCCCTCGCCGAAGCCGGCCACGGCCAGCACGATGCGATAGGCGTCCTCACCAGTGCGCTCGATGTTGTACGGCGGGTAGCCGCCGGACGCCGCGTCCATGCGGGTCGCGGACTCGAGCATGCGGTGCAGCCGGTCGAAACCGACGGTCGAGCGGAAAAGCGGGGTTAGGTCGAGAGTCGTCATTGCATATCCTCCTTGAGCAACATGCGTATGTAACGGAGCCCGCCACCATGACGCGGCTCCCGGGTTGAGCGGATCCGGCGCACGGGCCGGAACCCCTCGGCAGACCCCGAACGGGCATCTGCACGGATTATTATCTGGGAAGCGAAATTCGTATTTCAAGGGTTTTAAGCTCTTGAAAACGCACAATACTAATATTTTTACCAGGCGAAGCGCACGGAGAATTCCTCGGGCGGTATCGGCATTGTGTTCCACACGGCGCGAAGTTTGAGACGACGCTGGGAGATTGCATCGCGCCCGATTTCGTTTGACCGCCCCGCCGTTCCGGCGCAAACGGGAAACCGGCCCGCCCGCGGACCCATCCTTCACCTTCTCGGGGATCCAGATTTGGCCGACAGTCCGTCCGTTTCAGTGCCGGCGTCCCAGCAGGACCGCCCGGAAGGTTACGCCCGCGGCGTCACGCTTGTAGTCATCGCCGCGATCGCGTGGAGCGTCGGCGGCGTGCTGGTGCGCTGGACCGAGTCGGCGGACGCCTGGCAGATCCTGTTCTATCGCGGACTGTCGCTGTCGATCGCGCTGACGCCGGTGATTTTCTGGTTCAGCCGCGGGCACCTGCTCCGCGCGTTCCGCGCCGCCGGGCCGTCCGCGATCCTGGGTGGGCTGTGTCTTGCCATCGCCAATATCGGCTTCGTGGTCGCGCTCTCGCTCACGACGGTCGCCAACACGCTGTTCATGCTGGCGGGCCAGCCGATGGTCTCGGCGCTGCTGGCCTTCTGGATTCTCGGCGAGAGCGTACGCCGCGCGACCTGGATCGCGATGGCGGTTGCCGGTGTCGGCATCGCGGTGATGGTCGGCAACGGCCTTGCCGGCGGGCGCATCGAGGGCAACCTGATGGCAATCCTTTCGACCTTCGCGTTTGCCGGCTTCGGCGTCATCCTCCGGCGCGGCCGCGGCAACGACATGACCCCGTCCGTCTGGTACGCGGGAATAATCGCGGCGGCGATCGCGGGCATTGTGATCCTGCTGTTTCCCGGCACCGGTGCGGGCGATGGCGCCATCGGACTGCCCGCCTTCGACATCTCGCTCCGCGACCTCGGGCTGTGCGCCGCGATGGGCGTCGTCCAGCTCGCCTTCGGCCTCACGCTGTTCACCATCGGCTCGCGCAGCATCCCGGCCGCCGAACTCATGCTGCTCGGCATGATCGAGATCGTGCTCGGCCCGATCTGGGTCTGGCTCGCGGTCAATGAGGTGCCCGAGACGCTGACGCTGCTCGGCGGCGCCATCATGCTGTCGGGCATCGCGTATCAGGCGCTCACCGGCGCCCGGCGCAAACCCGCGCCGCTGGGGCCGTAGGGCCGGGGTTACGGGGAGGGCACCGATGCACATGCCTACCGAGTGGACGGCCGAACAGAAACTGTTTCCATACCAGGTCGGATTTACCTCGCCGCCCTTCGACTTCGATGCAGCCCCTTCGGATTTTCTCCGCATGTGTCCCGAATCCGTCGGCGTGCACGGCTGGATGCTGCATGTGCCCGGCTACGCCCACGGGCTCGGTCAGCGCAAGGCGAACTTTGCGATGCTGGAGGATTTCGTCGCGTGCATGGCGCGGAACGGCGCCGACGTGGCCGCCCAGGTCGGCTCCAACTGGGTCCATGCGAGC
>JAJFFI010000191.1 GCA_021776755.1 Alphaproteobacteria bacterium
CGGAGGAATATTACGACGTCAATGTGATCGGCACACTTGCGCTCGCGGCGGAAGCGGTGACGGCCGGTGTCGACAAGGTCGTCTATTCCAGCAGTTGCGCGATCTACGGCACACCCCGGTCGATCCCCATCGGGGAGGATGCGCGGGCCGCGCCCATGTCTCCTTATGGCGCGAGCAAGGCGGCCGCCGAGCGGCTGTTGCTGGATGTGCTGGCGCCCGCCGGCGGGCGGCGCGTGGCGCTCCGGTATTTCAATGCGGCAGGCGCCGATCCCGATGGCGACACCGGCGAGCGGCATGATCCGGAAACCCATTTGATCCCGAACGCGATCCGGACCGCTCTCGGACTTCGCGAGCACATCGATATCTACGGCACTGACTTCCCGACCCCGGACGGCACCGCGATCCGCGACTATATCCATGTCGCCGATCTGGCGGCGGCCCACGTAGCGGCCCTCGGGTCGCTGCTCGATGGTGGGCGCGGTGGCGTTTTCAACCTTGGTACCGGCACCGGAAGTTCCGTCCGCGATGTGATCGCCGCGGTCGTCGCTGCCACGGGCGCGCCGGTCGAGGCTCGTCCTTGTCCGCGGCGCCCTGTCGATCCACCCGAACTGGTCGCCGATCCGACGGCCTTCCAGGAGGCCTTAGGACTGCGTCCGGAAATGAGCGATCTCGACACCATTGTCGCGACCGCGCTCGCCTGGCATCGCAAGGAAGCCGGCCTCCCCAAAGACTGAACCGGCGCGCGGATTTTACGTGGCGGCGGCTGGAAAGCCTGCGATTTCGCGGAGCTTCTGGTCGAGCGCGGGAAACCGGTTGCGGGTATCGATCCGGTCCCGGAAGGCCGCGGACTTCTCGTCGAGCCAGCCGGGCGCCGGCCGGCCCAGCAGCGTCGGCAGGAATGCGGCGATCCGGTCAACCGAGACCTCGCCCGACAGTACGTATCCGTTTTCCTTCAGGATCGTGTGGCTGCTGCCGGTCCCGGTGAAAGCGACGCAGCGTTTGCCTAGCGCGAGAGCTTCTGCGACGACCAGCGGGTTCGGGTCCTCGCGCGATGTCAGCAAAAAGAGGTCCGCCATGTCGAGATACGCGAACGGGTTCTCGGTCTGGCCGGTGACGTAGAGGTTCGCCAGTCTGGTTGAGCGAAATGCCGACAGCACCGGGTTCTCATACGGCATTCCGGGGAATTCCCAGGGGCCTACCCAGATGAAATCGAACTGCGGCAGCGCACTTGCCGCGGCAAAGAAAATGTCGGCACCCTTGCGATGGTCGGCAGTTCCCGACATTGCGACAAGCGGCCGGGCGCCGGCGGCAAGTGCTTGCCCGTTCGCGTTCAGCGGCGCCGGTACGGAGGCCGTGCGCAGTCTCAGAATGCGTTCGATGTCGATCGCAATCCCGAACTCGTAGATCGGGCGCAGGGGGGCGGGGCACATCTCGCCAAGGTCTTCGACGATTGTGCGGGAGGCCGCGACAACTAGATCGGCGAGGATGGTCAGGTCGGTGCGGAACAGGTCAGCGTTGATACAATTCGTGAGCCCGCCGCGCATTTCGTGAATGTGGTGGACGCAGGGGTAGCCGGCCCAGACCGCGGCGGCGACCCATTCGCCCGCGGCCGCCGTGCTGACATAGACAATGTCGGGGCCGAAGTTTTCGAGAACCGGGATGGCATTGCGGGCGTTGGTTTCAAAATCCGCCCTGTTCTTCCGGTGATGGGTATCGGTGACCAGCAGGTTTGGGATGGCCTCGCGGTAGTGCTCGAAGTTGCAGAGCGGGCCGTCGTCCTTGCTGATCAGGAAAACCTCATGGGACTTCGCCTGGTGGGCCGCGAAATCGAAGGTGACAATCGGCGCACCGGTGAGCGAGGCCTCATGGCTGACAATCGCGATCTTCATGATCCGGCCTTACCGGGTTGGCCAAGCCAGATCATCCGCCGGCCCCGCGCGCGCGCGAGCGCGGGGATTGCCCGCTCGATCCCGTGGGCCATCTGCCCGTCGCGCTTCCGGCCCGGTCCCGCCGCAACGGCACGTTCGAGCGCGATGTCGCCGAGACGGTCCCGCAGCAGTTTCATCAGGTCGGCGCTCAGCATCATCATCGTGCCGGAAAGGTAGTCGCACCGGCTGTGGGCGAACGGAATTCCGAGGCGCTGGCGTGCCGCCGTGTAGCTGCGGGCGTTGTCACCGAGATTGAAGCGGCGCCAGCGGGCAGCGCCGATGAAGCCGAGCTCCGGGTCGTCGTGAAATGCAGCGAGCGCAGCCCTGCCGCACGCCGGCGTCCCGCAGAGCGGGTCGAGCAAACCCGCGAGCCAGCTGCGCCCCATGCCTTCGGTGTGCTGGCTGCTCTTCTTGGTATGCATCAGGCAGATCGCGTCATAGGCGTCGAGGTCGATTGTTGCGGCGAGCCGGAGAAATCCACCGATATCCATGCCGAGGTTCGGAGAGACGAGGATCCGGCTGTCCGGAAAGTCCGCGTGGATCCGGTCGTGCAGGTCCGGGCGCCATATGTCCTCGGCGATGTTGACGTAGACGTCCGTCGCCTCCGCCGGAAAATTTGCAGCATAGGCCGCGAGATCGGGCCAGACTTCCGGATAGTAGACGTGGACGAGACAGGCGGCGCGAAACGGCCGGTCCGACTTTGGCGACTGCCAACCGTTTTCGTCCGCGCCGGCAACCGAGTCGAGCCAACGCGCGTGGTCGAGCCCTTCGCCGCCATAGGCGCGGCCTTCATGGCGCCCGTGCAGCAGATAGTGGGTGACGGCGTCGGCATCGCTCCCGCCGCGCTTGTCGGCGACGTCCGGATTGAGCACGAGGTATCGTTGCGGATCGAAGTCCGGCGGCAGGTCGAGCGGGTGAACCCGGCCGGACCGAACAGCGGCTCTGAGATAGGGCCCGGCAAGCCCGTCCGGCACCCCGGCACCGTTCCCCGGCCGGAGCGCGTTGAACGCCCGCACGTCGGCAAGCGGGGAATTGGCTCCGAAGGCGATCGGAGCCCGGCCGGCCTGGGCGCCGGTCTCAAGATAATGCCGGAGGGCGGCGCCGCCCGTTGGATCCTGTCCGGGGGCCGGGCAAACTCCGGGATCGAACCGCCGCGAGGGCATGCGCCCCTCAGCCTCACCTTCGGATATGTAGTGGACCAGCGGATTTATCCCGGGCGCGAGCGGCGGGTCGAACTTTTCGGCATAGAAAACCGGGTCGAACAGCGCATTGGGCCGGAAGTTGCGGGCCGCGCCAATCGTCAGGAAATGTGCGATCGCGCGGTTTCTTCCGGGCGGCAGGGGGCCGGCCTGACGGCGGTAATAACGTTCGTCGAAAAGCCTGCTTTTGCGGATCAGGCCGATGTCTTGCGTGGCCGCCACGCTGCGCGGGATATCGCTCGAAGTGGGCAGCCCGCCGAGCGCGAGACGTTCATCGATCCGCCGCAAACGCGGCCCGAACCGGGTGCGGTATCGCTTCAACAGTCCGGCGAGCAACCGCGGCGGCCATTTGCCGTTTTCGATTTTCCGGGCGGCCGACGCGGAAACCAGCAACGCTGGCCGGTTGCCGGCGCTTGCAAGCCGGAGTTTCAGTGATGCGATCTGGTGCCGCATGCCCTCGGGGTTCTCGTGCATCTCCTTGATGAGTGGACCGAATTCGCGGGCGCCGGCGAGGTTCGCAGCCCGCATCGCATCGAGCCGTTGCATGAGTTCGGATGACGGCGCGGGGCTCGAACAGAGCGCGGTCAGGGCGTCATAGGTCGCGCGGGTCCCCGCCGGCAGAGCGGCATCGGTGAGGCCAGTGTCGTCGTGGCTGTGATGCCGGAGGTCGTGGTCGAGAAATTCATCGATGTTCCTCGCGAGCGCTTCCGAGTCCAGAGCGAGGGGAATGGCAAGCTGATCCGAGATCGTTTGGCACGTTGATCGCCAGTCGGCCAGCAGGTCGTCGAATGCGAAGAACGCGCGCCGCCTGCCGCGGCTGTTGAATTCGCTCTCCAGCACCAGACGTTCCCACAGCAACAGGGATTCGCGCCGGAGCATGCCGTCGCGCACCGCGAGCGACGCCGCAACCTCAAGCGGATTGCGGTAGGGATGGACGACACAGGCGTCGATGCCTTCCTCGTCCAGCACACGCAACAGCAACGGCGCGAGATTGCAGAACCGCGGGTCCTTGATCGCGAAGAGTACCGCGTCCGGGAATTGCGCGCGGATGTAGGACCGAAGTTGTTCGCGGGCAGCCTCGCCGGCCGTACCTTCAAAATGATCTGGATCGAGCGGGGTCAGGTCGCGCCAGGTGCTCCCGGTCGCGGCCAGAAAACGATCGTGAATCTCGACGACGGCCCGCGACTCCCAAAAACCCGCCGTGTTGTTCATCGGCACCGGCGGCAACAGCTCGTCCGACAGCGACGCGCCCAACAGGTTGAGGACGCGGGTCGTGGCGGACGTGCCGCTGCGGTGCATGCCGGCGACGATGATGGCCGTGCGGTTCATGGATGACCGTGGCGGTTCAGGCGGTTGTCGGAAGACCCGGAGAGTACCGCTGCGGCGCCCGGCCGGGCAACCGCGGTATGTGTCCGGCGCAAGGTCACAGCCAGAGGCATTTCAGACCGGCATCGCGCACGAGGGAGCCGATCAGGCGTTCCATGGCATGGGCAATCTGGCCGTCCTTGTGCGCGAGCTGGCTGCGGTTGTCGCCGGCTTCGAAGGCGAGACCTCGCGCACCGGCCGCAAGTCGCGCCACAACCGCCGGGCGGATCAGCATCATGGTGCCGGCGACGAACTCGCAGTGCCGCGCGTCCCCGGTGACGCCATAACGGTTGAGGAGTCGCGTGAACCCGGCCCAGTTCCAGGAGAGGTTAGTGTCGCGCCGGGCGCTTGCGGCGATCTGCCCGAGGGTCGGGTCGGCGAGGAAGGCAGCGATGTTGCGGCGCGCGGTCGCCTCATCGGCAAGCAGCGCGCGGAGGAGATCCTCGCGCCAGCGGGCGGCCGCCTCCGAGTGCACGTGCGGACTTTTCTTGGTGTGCATCAGGCAGGCGACGTCATAGGCGTCGAGGTCGATGCGCTCGGCCAGCCGCACGAAGCCGCCGATATCGCGCCCGGTATTCGGCGAGCGGATGACAGTCGCGCCGGGCAGGTGTTGCGCGAGCCAGCTTTCCACGTTCGAGCCCCAGACGGGTTCGGCCACGTTCACAAAAAAATCAGCCTGGAAGACGCCGAGCGTTTCGAGATACGGGAGAAGCTCGTCAAGGATCTCCGGATAAAACACGTGCAGCAGGCAACAGACCCGTGCCTCGGCCACATCCGCAAGGGCTTCAGCGCCCGGGACAGGAGGCGCATCTGGCGGCCGCAGATAACGTGTGCGCTGGTCGAGATCGTAGACATGGCCACGCCGCCGGCCCTTGGTCAGATAGTGCGTCAACGCGAGCAGCGGCGGAGCCTCGGCAAGAAACCGCTTGGTGGGGGTGAACATGTCGGCGTTGAGACGCGCATAGCCCTCGGGGTTGAAATCGGGCGGCACCTCGAGCGGATGCGCCCGGATAGCGCCCAGCAGTTCGGCGATGGAGCCGGCCCGGCCGCCGCTCTCGATGCGCACCTGATGGTCGTCGGCAGCCCAGGCGGCGCCGCCCGCCGGTGTACGAAATATCCGCTCGAACAGGGGCGACGGGTTTCGGGCCACCCGGCCGCCGGGGTGGAGCCCTGCCGCGTGGCCTTTCTCGATGAAGTGGCGGAGCGGATCGCCGTCGTCCGCAGTCAGGTCTGCCGCGCCGGCATACCAGGCCGGCTCGAAGTCCGGATGCGGCGACAGACCGGCGCGCCAGCCCTCTCGGACGTAGTGCAACAGCGCGGCCGTTCCGCCGGCGACCGCGCCCGGGTTCTTCAAGGCATAGAAACGGCCGTCGAAAAACGGGTGCGGTCTCCGGCCGCGCCGGGACCCATGCCGCAGATAGTGCGCCGCCGGATCGCCCAGCAGCGGAATTCGCGATTGCACGCGATACCAGGTGTCGTCAAAGAGCCCGCTTGCGCGGAGGTCGGCGACAGCGTCCGGGGGCACAGGCATGGGGCCTATGCGCCCGCGTCGTGCGGGGACTGCGGATCGCCGGGGAAGCCCCGGCCCTGGGCGGCGTGCTCGATGATGTCCTCGATGTAGGCGCCGTAGCCGCTCTTCGAGTATTCGCGGGCAAGGCGCGCGAGCTGTTCGGTATCGATATAACCCATCCGCCAGGCAATCTCCTCGATGCAGGCGATTTTGAGCCCGTGGCGTTTCTCGGTGATGCGGACGAACTCGCCGGCTTCGATCAGGGTCTCGTGGGTTCCGGTGTCGAGCCAGGCATAACCGCGCCCGAGGCGTTCGGGCATGAGCGTGCCATCTTCAAGATACCAGCGGTTCACATCGGTGATCTCGATCTCGCCGCGGGCCGAGGGCGTGAGACCAGCCGCCACATCGGCGACGCGTCCGTCATAAAAATAAAGCCCGGTGACGGCCCAGTTCGAGCGCGGCGCCGCCGGCTTTTCCTCGATGCTTCCGATGGCGCCGTCGGGCGCGATGTCGATCACGCCGAACGCCTCGGGGTTCGAAACCCAGTAGGCGAAGACCGTCGCCCCGTCCCGCCGGGCGTTGGCACGGTGCAGCAGGTCGGTCAGGCCGTGGCCGAAGAATATGTTGTCGCCCAGTATAAGGGCCGCCGGGGCGCCCGCGAGAAAATCCCGCCCGATCAGGAAGGCGTCGGCGATGCCGCGCGGCTCGTCCTGCACGGCGTAGCTGAGGGAGAGGCCAAGTTTCGCGCCGTCGCCCAGCAGCGCTTCGAAGGCGCTCCGGTCGCGGGGCGTCGTGATGATCAGGATTTCCCGGATGCCGGAGAGCATCAGGGTCGACAGCGGATAGTAGATCATTGGCTTGTCATAGACCGCGAGCAACTGCTTGCTGACGACCAGTGTCGCCGGGTGCAGCCGGGTGCCGCTGCCGCCGGCAAGAATGATGCCCTTGCGTGCGGGGGCTTTAGGCATGGCCGGCCTCCGACAGGTAGCGCGCCAGCGCGTCTTCCCAGGTTGGCATCGGGCCCATGATCGCGGCAAGCCTGGAATTGCCCAGAACGCTGTAGGCCGGCCGGCGGGCAGGGGCTGCGAACTCGGCACTCGAAATCGGCTCGACCGGAACATCGAGCCCGGCGAGCTCGACGATCCTGCAGGCAAAGCCGTGCCAGGTAACGCTGCCGGAATTGACCGCGTGGTAGTTCCCGCCAGGGATACTCTCGGCCACCAGGGCCGCCACCGCGCGGGACACATCGGCGGTACAGGTGGGCGACATTTCCTGGTCGCCGACAACCCGGAGCGCGCCTTTCTCCCTGGCAAGCCGCAGCGTGGTTTCGACGAAATTGGCGGCCGGCCGTCCCGGCGCGCCCGCGCCGAAGAGGGAGGCCACCCGCAGGATGCAGCCTTCGGGATGAATTTCGCGGGCAAGCGCATCGCCGAGCGCCTTGCTGGTCCCGTAAATATTGAGCGGTGCCGCGGGTGCGTCTTCGCCGATGGGTTCGTGCCGGGCGGGGCCGCCGCCGAACACATAATCCGTGCTGACATGCAGCAACCGGGCGCCGGCGCGCTCTGCCGCGGCCGCCAGTTCGGCGACCGACAGCACGTTCACCCGGTGCGCGAGGCCCGGCCGGCCCTCGGCTTCGTCAACGTTGTGATAGCCGGCGGTATTGATGATCGCATCCGGCGCGATATCGCGCATCGCGCCTGCAATCGCAGTGGGGTCTTCGAGATCGAGCCGGCGGCGCGGGACCGGAACCACGTCGTGGCCGCCCGCGGTCTCAAGCGCCGCGGCGATGGCCGAACCCAGCTGTCCGCCGGCGCCGAGCAGGGCGATCTTCACGGCTCACGCTCCGGCGAGTCGATCTCGAGCATGCCGCCGTGCATCTCGAGTTCGCGGATGATGGCGTGCCAATCGTGGAGCTGGCGGTACCAGTCGAGCGTGATGGTCCGCGGCGTCTTGTCGAGGTCGCCACCATCAAGGGCTGCGCAAATTTCATCGACGCCGTCCTCGGCTGTGCGGGCGGTCCGGAACCCCAGCCCGTGAAGCCGGTCGAAGCTGACCCGGTAGGAGCGCTCGTCCGGGTCGCCATACCATTCGATCTCGACATCCCGGGGTACCCGAGCAGCGACAAGCTCGGCGAGCGGGCCGATCTGGTAGACGTTGTCCGCCGAGCCGACATTGAAGATGTGCCCGTTCACGGCGTCCCGGTCGGCCTCGAGCATGAAAATCTGCGCTGCCGCCGCGTCGGCCACATGCAGCATCGGGCGCCACTGGGTGCCGTCGCGCATCAGCGGCAGCTTGCCGGTTTTCCACGCGCCGTATGTCATGCCGTTGATGGCGAGATCGAACCGCATGCGTGGCGCGTAGCCGTAAATAGTCGCCTGGCGCAACACGACGACGGAGAAATTTTCATCGGCGAGCGCCAGCGTGCCGTCCTCGGCTTTCTCGTTGGCCTGCGCGTACGTGGTGAGCGGATTGGTCGGCGCCGTTTCGTCGGTAATCACATCGGCCGGTTGAAAGCCATAGATGCTGCACGACGACGGCAGGATGTAACGGGACGCGCCGGCGTCCCGCGCGAGGGCGGCACAGCGGACCCGGGCATCGCGGTTGATCTCCCAGGTCGCCTGCTGGAACAGCTCGCCGCTCGGATCGTTCGAGATCGCGACCAGATCGATCACCGCATCGATGCCCTCTAGATGTGCGGGCGTCAGATAGCGACAGTCTTCCTGCACCACTTCGAGACGGTCCGCCTGCGGGGCAGGGATGGTGTCGCGGCCGAAGAAAAAGCGGTCGACGGCACGCACTCGGTTGCCCGCCGCGAGCAGCTGGGGCACAAGCGCCGAGCCGATATAGCCGCCCGCTCCGGTGACGAGGACGTGCTGCATCATCCGGCCTTCGCGAATGTGAACGGGCTCTCGACATCGGCCAGAAACGGCAGGGCCGCATCGCGCGCGGAAAGCTCGGCGTCGTCCGGCGCGACCGGCCAGTCGATCGCGAGACCGGGGTCGTTCCACCGGAGCCCCTGCTCGTGCTCGGGTGCGTAGGGGTTGTCGATCTTGTAGACGACCTCGGTGCCGGGCTCGATCGTGCAGAGACCGTGGGCAAAGCCGCGTGGCACCAGGATCTGGTTCCAGTCGTCGGCGCTTATCACGGCGGTCACGTGCTGCAGATAGCTCGGTGATCCCTTCCGCAAA
>JAJFFI010000192.1 GCA_021776755.1 Alphaproteobacteria bacterium
TGCAGGAAGCGCTCAAGGCCCCACTGGTAATCGTCGCCGTCGGCCGAGGACTTGGGATGCACCGTGAGTTCGCCCGCGCGCACGGCGAATTCCGAAGGCAGGTACTCCTTGATGGCAACCTCTTTCTCGAGGTTGTTGTCCCACCCCAGATAGGTAATACCGAACCCGCCCACGCCGAGAACGCGGTCGAGCCGGTATTCCTGTATCTGATACCCTGTCGGCAGGGCGTTCAGTGCGTCTTCGCTCATGCTTTCCCCAGCTTCGGCAACCGTCCCGCGTCGTCTGCCGCAGGCCCGCGTATCGTTGATGGCGAACCTTTATGGCACGAATTTGGGCGTCGGCTCCCGTCGATCGCAACTATACCACCCGGGGCGCCGCAATACTGGTTCCCCGGTCCATAAAACCGCGGTTGCCTGTTAACAGCCCCGCCTTTGCCACGCAAGACACGGCCCCTGGGTCTGCCTTCCATCTTAAACGTTTCCTTAAGCATAAACGGTAACACTCGCTTGAACATGAGGCCGCCGGAACGATCCGCGCCGCCTCTCCCCGACCAACTGCCCGGGAAGTGTTTACGTGAGCGTTCGACGGACAGACAGCACGCCGGTTTCCCCCTCAACCGCGGCCCCGCAACCGGGTGGCGCGGACGATGCGCGCACGGCCGTGGCGCTCGGCTATGACGCCGGCCTCGACGAAGCCCCGAAGCTGCTCGCCAAGGGGCACGGAGAGACCGCCGAGCGCATCATCCAGGTTGCCCTCGAGCAGGGGATCACGATCCGCAAGGATGCCGACCTCGCGCAGATCCTCTCGGCGCTCGATCTCGACACCGAGATTCCGGTCGAGACCTTCGCCGCCGTCGCCGAGATCCTGTCCTACGTCTACCGCGCGAACAGCGGCCTGAACGGCTCTGCACCGCGGCAGGCCGCGACCACCCATTCCGAACCCGAACCCGCCGAGGGAGAACTCCGATGACCGAACGGGCCATCGCCGCCATCAGCGACAGCGATTTCGCGCATGTGACCGACGGCCCAAGTGCGGCCGCCGCGATTGCCGATCTGATCCACGCGATCTCGGGTGCTGCCACCCGTGCCGAGGCCGGCGAGATGATCGGGCTTGCGGGGCTGGACGGCACCATCGAAAAACTCTGCGGCAAGGTCGCGAGCCTACCCGCCGGGGCACGGGGGTCCTGCAAGCTGCCGATGCTGGCGCTGATCGACGAGTTCGACCGGCTTGCCAGGGTCATGCGGGCCGAACTCGAGCGCGTCGGCGGCCAGATCAAGGGGGTGTCCGACCAGCGCCGGGCGGCGGCCGCCTACGGCAAACCCAAGACCGGGCCCGTCTCCGGCGGCGGCGCACGCTAGCGCAATGGATCTCGACGGCTACATACGGTTCCTGCTGGCGCTGATGTTCGTGCTGGGCCTGATCGGCCTGCTCACGTGGCTGGTGCGCAAGCTCGGCATCGGCGGCAAGGTCATGGCGTCCGGCGCCCGCAACCGGAAAGCCAAGGACGGCGCGCGTGCCGGCCCCCGCCTCGGTGTCGTCGAGGCCGCCACCCTCGACGGCCGGCGGAAACTCGTGCTGATCCGGCGCGATGACCGCGAGCATCTGGTGATCCTCGGCGCGAACGGCGAAACCGTCGTCGAGGCCGGCATTGCGGTTCCGGGCGAGACCGAAGACGCCGCGCCCGAGCCGGCCCCGAGCTTCCACAGCTATCTCGAACAAGACGACCCTGAAACGGACGCCCCCGATGCAGCGGCCAAACCTGCGGCCGGCGACCTGAAAGCCCGGCGGGCAAGGCGCGCCGCCACACGGTCCGCACCGAATAAGACGGCTGTCGGGAAAACCCGGCCCAAGACCAACAAGAAAGCAGCGGTGAAAGCCTGATGACCGCCCGCCTCGCCGTCCTGAAAATCCTGATCGCCGGTGGGTTCGCGCTGCTGGCCAGCTTCGTGCTGGCCGACCCCGCGGCCGCCCAGACGCTCTCGCTCGACCTTGGGGAAGGTGGCACGGTCACTGGCCGGATCGTCCAGTTGATCCTGTTGATGACCGTGCTTTCCCTCGCCCCCTCGATCCTGGTGATGGTGACCTCGTTCACCCGCATCGTGGTGGTGCTGTCGCTGCTGCGTTCGGCACTGGGTCTGCAACAGACGCCGCCGAACGCGATCCTGATCGGGCTTGCGCTGTTCCTCACGGCCTTCGTGATGGCGCCGACCCTCGAAAAAGCCTACGACGCCGGCATCCAGCCGCTGATCGAGGAAAAGATCGACGAGAAGGAGGCCTACACCCGGACGGTCAAGCCGCTGCACGCCTTCATGATGCAGCATGTCCGCGAAAAGGATCTGGCACTCTTTGCCGACATGGCGAAGGTGAAAGAAGACACCAAGGCCGAGGACATGCCGCTTCGTGCCGTTGTACCGGCGTTCCTGATTTCAGAACTCCGGCGCGCCTTCGAGATCGGGTTTTTGCTCTTCGTGCCCTTCATCATCATCGATATGGTGGTCGCCTCGATCCTGATGTCGATGGGCATGCTGATGCTCCCACCGATCACCATCTCGTTGCCCTTCAAGCTGATCTTCTTCGTGCTGGTCGACGGCTGGTACATGGTCGTCGGCTCGGTCGTGCGGAGTTTCGGCGGAACCTAGCGAAGCTTTGCTCGGTCCGTCCAACTTTACGATTTGCTCGGTCCGTCCAACTGTACGAAATGCCACACTTTCCAAGAACCTGACCGCGCTGCCCCGCAACGCGATGGCAGCCCGCCGCGGTTCATGCTACCCCAAATCCCAAACGAGACACGAGCCGGCCGCGTGCCGGGACGGCGATGACGGATGATGGGAAGACAGGCGCGCCAGCCGGTGGCGGCGCGGACGTGGGCAGTGTTGCGGGAACGCCTTCGGGCGGCCCTCCTGCTGGTG
>JAJFFI010000193.1 GCA_021776755.1 Alphaproteobacteria bacterium
TCCATTGACCGTCACGACGAGATCGTTTGGCTTCAACCGGAAGCGCTCTGCAATGCTCCCATTCGGTATATCGACCAGAATAACGCCGCGTTCACTCGGGCCAAGGCCACGTTCATCCGCCAGCGCCGGCGACAGGTTCGCCGCCATTGCGCCGCCAAGCGGATGGCGGCCGTTCAGCGTCGCCGGGTTGGGCGCCGGCGTGCGGGGTGGCGGCTCGAGCGGCAGTGTGATGGTGCGCGCCCTGGTGTCGCGGATGATATCGAGGGTCGCGGTGCCGCCGACCTTGAGCGTCGCCATCCGGAAGCGCAGTTCCTGTCCGTCGAAGATGTCGCGGCCGTCGATGCGGATCACCACGTCGCCAATCTTGAGGCCCGCCTTTGCCGCGGGGCTGCCGGGATAGATCGAATTGACGATCATGCCCTGGGGCGGATTGAGGCCGAGGCTGGCCGCGATATCCGCCGAGACGTTCTGGCCCGCAACGCCAAGCCACGGGCGGACGATCTTGCCGCCCCGGGCGCCGGCCACGACCGAACTCACCATGTTCGAGGGAATCGCAAAGCCGATGCCGACCGAACCACCGGACCGCGAATAGATCGCCGTGTTGATGCCGACGAGGCGGCCGTCCATCGTGACCAGCGCACCGCCCGAATTGCCGGGATTGATCGCCGCATCGGTCTGGATGAACGAGCGGAAGTCGGTCACGCCGACGCGCGTGCGAGCAAGTGCCGAGACGATCCCGCTGGTCACCGTCTGGCCGACGCCGAACGGATTGCCGATCGCGAGCACAAGGTCGCCAACCTCGAGTTCGTCCGAGTCGCGGAACTTGAGGAACGGCAGCGGCTTGCCCTCGTTATCGATCTTGAGGATCGCAAGATCAGTGCGCTCGTCCTTCTGCATGATCTTCGCCTTGAACTGGCGGCGATCCGAAAGGATGACCGTGATCTCGTCGGCGCTCTTGATGACGTGGTGATTGGTTACGATCATCCCGTCGGCCGAGACCAGCACGCCCGACCCGAGCGAGCTGCTTTTGCGGCGCCGGGGCTTCGGGCCGCCGGGTTGGGTCGGTTGACTGCGGTT
The DNA here is from genome assembly GCA_021776755.1 of Alphaproteobacteria bacterium. Classification (GTDB taxonomy): domain Bacteria; phylum Pseudomonadota; class Alphaproteobacteria; order JAJFFI01; family JAJFFI01; genus JAJFFI01. The sequence goes on from JAJFFI010000193.1 coordinate 1,078, forward strand.
GCCGAGAAAGCGCTTGAAGAACGGATCCTGCAGCAGCGGTGAGACCGCACTGGTCACGTTCTTGCGGGTGTAGATATTGACGACCGCCGGCGCGACGCGTTTGACGATCGGCGCATAGGACAGCCGGATTTCCTCCCGGCTTTCCGGGATTTTCGCGGTGACACCCTGTCCGCCGGCACCAAGCGGCGCGAAGAGGACGAGCATCGCAAGCGCGGCGAGGACCGGCCGGAGTCGAGAGCTATGGGCGGATCGGCTTTTCATCGGGCAACTCTAGCAGCGGTGAAACGAAAAGGGGCAGCCGATCCCGGCCGCCCCTTTCCAGAAAATCTGGTGCAATGTCGTCTTCAAGCCAACTCGGTCTTCACCGTCAGGCGGGGACGGCTTCGTCTTCGGTTTCCTCGATCTCGTGCACGGGGCCCGAGTCGAGGCCCTTGGCATCTTCGTCGCGGTCGATGAACTCGATGATCGCCATCGGCGCCGAGTCGCCATAGCGGAAACCCGCCTTCAGCACCCGGGTGTACCCGCCCTTGCGCTCCGAATAGCGGTCGGCCAGCGACGAGAACAGCTTCTCGGCAAGGCCCGTGTCTTTCAGCACCGAGAGCGCCTGGCGCCGGGCGTGCAGGTCGCCGCGCTTGCCGAGCGTCACCAGCTTCTCGACAAAGGGCCGCAGCTCCTTCGCCTTCGGCAGCGTGGTCTTGATCTGCTCGTGCTTGATCAGGGCAGCCGCCATATTGGCGAACATCGCCTTCCGGTGACTGCTGGTGCGGTTGAGCTTCCGCCCGCTCATACGATGACGCATCGGTCTTTCTCCTGCCCGCTACGGGGCCTGTCCTAGTACGGCTCTTCGAGCTTCTTGGCGAGATCCTCGATGTTCTCCGGCGGCCAGTCGGGAATTTCCATCCCGAGGTGCAGGCCCATGTTGGAGAGCACATCCTTGATCTCGTTCAGCGACTTGCGGCCGAAGTTCGGGGTGCGAAGCATTTCGCCCTCGCTCTTCTGAACCAGGTCACCGATGTAGATGATGTTGTCGTTCTTCAGGCAGTTGGCCGAGCGGACCGAAAGTTCGAGCTCGTCGACCTTGCGCAGAAGGTTCTTGTTGAACGGAAGATCGGCGCGCTCTTCCTCCGGCACGGCCTGTGAGGGCTCGTCGAAGTTGATGAAGAGCTGCAGCTGGTCCTGCAGGATGCGGGCAGCAAGCGCCACCGCGTCTTCGGGCGACGCCGAGCCGTTGGTCTCGACCGTCAGCGTGAGCTTGTCATGGTCGGTCACCTGGCCGACACGGGCATTCTCGAGCTTGTAGGAGACCTTGTTGACCGGCGTGAAGATCGAGTCGACCGGGATCAGGCCGATCTGCGCGTCTTCCGGACGGTTCTGCGAGGCGGGCACATAGCCCTTGCCGGTGTTAACCGTGAACTCGACCTTGATGGTCGAGTCCTCATCGAGCGTGAACAGGACGTGGTCCTTGTTCATGAGCTCGATGTCGTGCCCGGTGTCGATTTGGCCCGCTGTGATTTCGCCCGGCCCGGTGGCCTCGAGACGCATCCGCTTGGGACCTTCGCCGTGCATCCGGAGCGCGATCGCCTTCACGTTCAACACGATATCCGTCACATCCTCGCGAACACCCGGGATCGACGAGAACTCGTGCAGCACGCCCTCGATCTGCATCGCGGTCACGGCCGCGCCCTGCAGCGAGGACAGCAGAACGCGCCGCAGCGCATTGCCGAGGGTCTGGCCGAAGCCACGCTCGAGCGGCTGGGCGACAATGGACGCGGTCCGCGTCGGCTCGTCGCCGGGCTCGATCTTGAGACCCTTGGGCTTGATCAGTTCAGTCCAGTTCTTCTGAAGCACTTTGCACCCTCTTTCAGGCCGCCCCTGCGTCTCCTGCGGAGATCAGGCTATCGGGTGGGGTCCCGAGCCGGCGGCATTTTATGCGTTCATTCCTGCGGCCCGGCGAATGCCGGTGCCATGCGCGTCCCTGCTTCGGCGGGACTAGACCCGGCGGCGCTTGCGCGGACGGCAGCCGTTATGCGCGATCGGCGTGACGTCGCGGATCGAGGTGATCACGAATCCCGCCGACTGCAGCGCGCGGAGCGCCGATTCGCGCCCAGACCCCGGCCCCTTGACCTCGACCTCGAGCGTCTTCATGCCGTGATCCTGTGCCTTCTTCGCCGCATCCTCCGCCGCGATCTGCGCGGCATAGGGGGTCGACTTCCGCGAGCCCTTGAAGCCCTGGCTGCCCGCCGACGACCACGAGATCGCATTGCCCTGGGCATCCGCGATCGTGATCATCGTGTTGTTGAAGGTCGCGTTCACATGGGCCACGCCCGACGTGATGTTCTTGCGTGCCTTGCGCTTGACCCGCGCAGTTGCCTGCTTTGCCATGTCTGTCTTTCTTTCCTGGCCAGTCTTACTCGTGCGGCCGGTCCATCTGCTTCAGCGCGTCGATTGACCGCCGCTATTTTTTCTTGCCGGTGATCGGTTTTGCACGGCCCTTGCGGGTGCGCGCATT
>JAJFFI010000194.1 GCA_021776755.1 Alphaproteobacteria bacterium
CGACACCGTCGGCATGGTGGGGGCGCGGAACGCATCGGCCAACGCCAAGCGGTTCGCGCGCCGGCTTTCCCGGGAGCTTGGTGAGGGCGGGCTGGTGGTCGCCTCCGGACTCGCGCGCGGGATCGACGCCGAGGCGCATCACGGCGCGCTCGAGACCGGGACGGTGGCGGTGGTCGCGGGCGGCATCGACATCGCCTATCCCGAGGAAAATCGTGACCTGCAGGACGAAATCGCGGCGCGCGGGTGTGTGTTGAGCGAGCAGCCGCCCGGGGTCAAACCGCAGGCGCGGCATTTTCCACGCCGGAACCGGCTGATCTCGGGCCTGTCGCTCGGTGTCATCGTGGTCGAGGCGGCCCCCCGGTCGGGCTCGCAGTTTACGTCGCGGATGGCACTTGAGCAGGGCCGCGAGGTGTTCGCGGTGCCGGGCTCGCCACTCGATCCGCGCGCCCGCGGCACCAACGATCTGATCCGCCAGGGCGCGACGCTGACCGAAAGTGCGGACGATGTGCTGCGCGTGCTGGGCCAGGTGCGCACACCGCTCGCCGAACCCGAATCGCCGGAACTTCCGTTCCAAGAACCAGCTACCGACGGGGCGGAAAACGGTGACGGAGGCGATATTCGGGACAAAGTCGTCGAGGCACTGGGCCCGGCGCCGGTCCCGGTCGACGAAATCGTACGCCAGACCGGCGCCCCGGCAGGCGAAATCTCGATGGCGCTGCTGGAACTCGAGCTCGGCGGGCGAATTGTCCGCCACCCCGGCGGACAAGTGGCGCTGAACGCAGAATGAAAAAGCTGAACGTTGATTAATTTTTGCGCCGGCGCTCTGAAACCGGTGGAAATTGAGTGATCCCGGTCAGCGCGGCGGCAGCGCGCTTCGTCACGGCTTTGCCATTTTCCGCGCCTACCCACGGCCGCTCTGAATCCACCGTCAACGGGTTGTTAACCCAAATTAGGGCTTTTCAGGCTGTGCCCCGCACCTATATAGGGGGCGCCATGAGGCCGAGATCAGGGTTGGGGGGCCGCACAAAAGAGAACATGACACTTCGCCGGGCGCCTCGCACCTGGCCGCCCAGGAACAGACCGGACCAGCATTTCCATGACCAACGTCGTCGTCGTCGAGTCCCCCGCCAAGGCCAAGACGATCAACAAGTATCTCGGCAAGGACTACACGGTGCTTGCCAGCTACGGCCATGTGCGGGACCTCCCGCCCAAGGACGGCTCGGTGCGCCCGGACGACTCCTTCTCTATGGACTGGCAGGTCGACGACCGGGCGAAGAAACGCCTCGACGACATCGCAAAGGCGGTGAAGGGAGCGGATCATCTGTTTCTCGCGACCGATCCCGACCGCGAAGGCGAAGCGATCTCGTGGCATGTCGAGGAAGTGCTCCGCGAAAAGAAGGTTCTGGACGGCGTCGATGTAAAGCGGGTGGTCTTCAACGAGATCACCAAGAGCGCGATCCTGGAAGCCATGAAGCACCCGCGCGAGCTCGACGCGGATCTGATCGAAGCCTATCTTGCGCGCCGTGCGCTCGACTATCTGGTGGGCTTCACGCTGTCGCCGGTGCTATGGCGGAAGCTGCCGGGCTCGAAATCGGCCGGGCGCGTGCAGTCGGTGGCCCTGCGGTTGATCTGCGAGCGGGAAGCCGAGATCGAGGTTTTCCGACCGCAGGAATACTGGTCGGTCGAGGTGGGCTTTGCCAAGGAGACCGGCGAGAAATTCCGCACCCGCCTCACCCATCTGGGCGGCGAGAAGCTCGACAAGTTCGGTATCCCCAACGAGGCGGCGGCCAAGGCCGCAGTCGAGGCGATCAAGGCGCGTGAGTTCACGGTCGCCAGTGTCGAGAAGAAACAGGTCCGCCGCCATCCGTCGCCGCCGTTCACGACATCGACCCTGCAGCAGGAAGCCTCGCGAAAACTGCGGTTTTCCGCGACCCAGACCCTGCGCACCGCGCAGCGACTTTACGAAGGCGCCGACATCGGCGGCGAGACCGTGGGTCTCATTACCTACATGCGGACCGACAGTTTCTCGATGGCCGGTGAGGCGATTGCCGGCGCGCGCCGCCTGATCGACAACGATTTCGGCAAGGATTACCTGCCCGACAGCCCCCGCGCCTACCGCACCAAGGCCAAGAACGCGCAGGAGGCCCATGAGGCGATCCGCCCGACCGACATGTGGCGGCGCCCCAAGCAGATGGCACAGTATCTCGAGCGCGACCAGCTGGCGCTCTACGAGTTGATCTGGCAGCGCGCAATCGCCTGCCAGATGGAAAGCGTTGTGCTCGACCAGGTAGCTGTCGATCTCGCCTCGGGCGACGACACCGTGCGGCTGCGCGCGACCGGCTCGGTGATCGTGTTCGACGGCTTCTACAAGGTCTATCACGAGGGCCGCGACGAGGATTCAGGCGCCGACGCCAAGGGAGACGGCGACAAGGGCGACGACGACGAACAGGGCAAGATTCTGCCGCCGCTGGCCGAAAATGAGGCCGTTGCGCGCGGCGACATCGTGCCCGACCAGCATTTCACCCAGCCCCCGCCCCGCTTCACCGAGGCGAGCCTGGTCAAGCGCCTCGAAGAGCTCGGTATCGGCCGGCCCTCGACCTACGCCTCGATCATCCAGGTGCTGCAGGACCGAACCTACGTGACGCTCGAGCAGCGCCGCTTCATGCCCGAGGACCGCGGGCGCGTCGTGACCGCCTTTCTCGAGAGCTTCTTCCGGCAGTATGTGGAGTACGATTTCACCGCCGATCTCGAGAACAAGCTCGACGACATCTCGGGCGGGCGCATCGAATGGAAGAGCGTGCTGCGCGAGTTCTGGGCGGCGTTCTCGAAAGCTATCGAGAAAGCCTCGGAATTCCGCATCCGCGATGTGGTCGATGCACTCGACGAGGACCTCGGGCCGCATTTCTTTCCCGATGTCGACCCGAAGACCGGCGAGGTCAACGAGGACCCGCGGAAGTGCCCGGCCTGCGACGACGGACGCCTCGGCTTGCGGCTCGGCAAGTTCGGCGCCTTCATCGGCTGCTCGAACTATCCCGAGTGCAAGCACACCCGGCGCCTTGCGATTGCGGGGACGGGCGCGGACGGCGCCGGCGAGGTCGCGGCCGACAAGGAGCTCGGCAAGGACACGGCCAGCGGCGAGACGGTCTGGATGAAGGATGGCCGGTTCGGCCCCTATATCCAGCTTGGCGAAGTGAAGGAAATCGAGGAAGAGACCAAGACCGGCAAGAAGAAGATCAAGAAGGAAAAGCCGAAGTCGGTTTCAATCCCGAAAGGCAAGGATCTCGCCGAGATCGACCTCGAATACGCGCTCGAACTTCTGGCGCTGCCGCGAGATGTCGGACCGCACCCAGAGGACGGCGAGATGATTATCGCTGGACTTGGACGATATGGTCCCTACATCAAGCACAAGAGTACCTATAAATCGATCGAGGCGGATGAGCTTTTCTCCATCGGCCTGAACCGGGCGGTCGCGTTGCTGCTGGAGGCTCCCAAGCGGGGCGCCAATGCAGCGCTCAAGACCCTCGGTGATCACCCAGAAGACAGCAAACCCGTCACCGTGCACAGCGGCCGCTTTGGCCCCTATATCAAGCACGGCAAGGTGAATGCGAGCCTTCCAAAGGGCGTCGAGCCCGACGGCATCACCCTCGATCAAGCCATACCATTGCTGAACGCGCGCAAGGAGCGCATGTCAGCCAAGACGGGCGGCAAGGCGGCCCCCAAGAAGGCCGCAGCCAAAAAGAAAGCACCGAAGAAAACGGCAAAACCCAAGGCCGCGGCCAAGAAAAAGGCCAGCTGATCCGCCCCACAGGATTATTTTTTTGACTGAAAAAACAAAGACTTCAAATAAAACAGACGCGAAATCCAGCGCCCCGGTCCCGAGCCGGGATCAGATCCTCGAATACATCGACCAGGCCGACGGCGACCTTTCGCGCCGCGAACTCGCGCGCGCCTTCGGCGTGCGCGGCGCCGACCGGGCAGTCCTGCGCGGCATTCTTAAAGAGATGGAAGGCGAAGGCCTGATCTCGCGCAACCGAGCGAAAACCTATCTGGTTGCCGGAGAACTGCCCGCAGTCGCGATCCTCGAGGTCACCTCGGTCGACAGCGATGGCGACGTCCAGGCGTTCCCAGTGAAATGGGACGGCGACGGGCCGGCGCCCGATGTCGTGATCGCGCCCGACCAGACGGGGGAACAATCCCGCGGGCGAAGCCGGAACCGCGCGCCGGGCGTCGGCGACCGGGTGCTCGGGCGCCTTCGCAAGGACGGGCCACGTTCCTATCGTGCGCAGACCCTGAAGGTGCTGCCCAACGCGCCCGACCGGATTGTCGGCGAATTCCGCATGGGCCCGGAAGGTGGGCGGGTCATCCCCGCCGACAAGAAGAACCGCCGCGAATACGCGGTCTCGCCGGACCACGCCAAGGGCGCCACCGACGGCGACGTCGTCGTGCTGGAGCCCGATCAGCGGCGCGACAACTTGCGGCCCCAGGGCACCGTCACCGAAATCGTCGGGCGGCTCGATGAGCCGAAGACGATTTCGCTGATCTCGATCCAGGCGCAGGGCATCCCAACCGTCTTTCCGGACGAGGTGATCGCGCAGTCCGAGCGCGCCACGCCGCCCGATCTCAAGGGACGGACGGATCTTCGCGAAATTCCGCTCGTCACCATCGACGGGGCGGATGCGCGGGATTTCGATGACGCGGTCTGGGCCGAGCCCGACCCGGATCCCGCGAACGCCGACGGCTGGCACTTGCTGGTCGCCATCGCCGACGTCGCGTTCTATGTGCGCCCCGGCGATGCGCTCGACCGCGAGTCGTGGACGCGCGGCAACTCGGTTTATTTCCCCGACCGGGTCGTGCCGATGCTGCCCGAGCGGCTGTCGAACGATCTCTGTTCGCTGCGACCGAACGAGGACCGCGCCTGCATGGCGGTTCACATGTGGATCGGAGCCGACGGCAGGCTGCAGCGGCACGAGTTCGTCCGCGGCCTGATGCGCTCGGCGGCCCGCCTGACATACGAGCGCGCCCAGGGCGAAATGGACGGCAACGGCGACGCCGAAACTGCCGCCGTGCGGAAAACCGTGCTCGAACCCCTCTACGGCGCCTACGCGGCGCTGGTCTCCGGACGGGCGAAACGGGGCGCGCTCGATCTCGATCTGCCCGAACGCCAGGTCATTCTCGGCGATGACGGACATATCGACCGGATCGTGCCCCGGGCACGGCTCGACAGCCACAAGCTGATCGAGGAGTTCATGATCACGGCGAATGTGGCTGCAGCGGAAGCCCTTGAAGAAAAACGCTTTCCCTGCATGTACCGGGTACACGAGCCGCCCGCGCCCGAGAAAATTCATGCGCTGTCAGAGTTCCTGAAGGGCCTCGGCTACAGCCTGCCGAAATCGCAATCGGTCCTGCCGGAACAGCTAAATCGCATTCTTGAGAAGGCCAAAGACACCGCCGAGGAACGGCTCATCAACCAGATGGTGCTACGCAACCAGAGCCAGGCGGTTTATGCGCCGGAGAACGCCGGGCACTTTGGCCTGGCACTGCCACGCTACGCGCATTTCACCTCGCCGATCCGGCGGTACTCGGATCTGCTCGTGCACCGGGCGCTGATCGGGGCGCTCAATCTCGGGGCGGGCGGTATCGAGCGCCTCAAGACTGCTGACGAGCGCGCCACGTTCGCCAA
>JAJFFI010000195.1 GCA_021776755.1 Alphaproteobacteria bacterium
CGCCTCGCGCACGAATTCCGGGTTGGTCACGGCGGCGGTGTTGATCGACACCTTGTCCGCACCGGCCAGCAGCAGCTTCCGGATGTCGTCCACTGTCCTCACGCCGCCGCCGACGGTCAGCGGCATGAAGCATTGTTCGGCGGTGCGGCCGACGACATCGAAAATCGTCTCGCGGTTCTCGTGGCTCGCGGTGATGTCGAGGAAGCAGAGCTCGTCCGCGCCCGCAGCGTCATAGATCTTGGCCTGTTCGACGGGGTCACCGGCATCCACCAGATCGACGAAATTGACGCCCTTGACGACGCGGCCGTCCTTCACGTCGAGGCAGGGGATGATGCGTACCTTGAGCATCAGGCGGCCTGTCCTCGCAGCAGCGCGAGTGCTGCGCCGGTATCGATCCGTCCGTCATAGATCGCGCGGCCGCTGATCACGCCCGCAATGCCGCTGTCCTGCACGGCGACAAGCGCGCGGAGATCGTCGAGTGACGACACGCCGCCCGAAGCGATCACCGGAACCGAAACCGAGCGCGCCAAAACCTCGGTCGCTCCTACATTCACGCCCGAGAGCAACCCGTCCCGGTCGATGTCGGTGTAAACGATGGCGGCGACGCCGGCGTCCTCGAACTGGCGGGTGAGATCGTGGGCAGTCATCTCGCTGGTTTCGACCCAGCCCTCGGTCGCGACCTTGCCGCCGCGCGCATCGATACCGACCACGATCCGGCCCGGGAAGGCCTTGCAGGCGTCGCGGACGAGTTGGGGGTTTTTCACGGCGACGGTGCCGAGAATGACCCGTGCGAGCCCGAGGGAGAGCCAGTGCTCGATCGTCGCCATGTCGCGGATGCCGCCGCCAAGCTGCACCGGGATCCGCACGGACCGCAACACGGCCTCGACACTTTCGCTGTTGACCGGGCGGCCCTCGACGGCGCCGTTCAGATCCACCAGATGCAGCCATTCAAACCCCGCGCGCTCGAACGTCTGCGCCTGGTCGGCGGGGCTCGCGTTAAACACGGTGACCCGTTCCATGTCGCCCTTCTCAAGCCGGACGCACTGGCCGTCTTTCAGGTCGATTGCTGGAAACAGGATCATTTCGACGCCTTTTTTGCCGCGGCCTTCTTGGCGGCGGATTTCTTTGCCTTGGGCGCATCGCCGAGCGGGCCGATGGCCTTGCTGTAGAAGTGCCCGGCGATCATCTGCCCGCGGACGCGCGCGTAGTTCGGGTTTGTCCCCCAGCGGGCGAAGCCGAGCGCCTCGTAGAGCTGGATCGCGCGGTCCTGGGTCTCGCGTACATCGAGGTTGATCATCAGGTAGCCGCTTTTCCGCGCGCGCGCTTCGGCAAGCGCGATCAGCGGGCGGGCGATGCCGTAGCCTCGCGCCCAGGGGGCGAGAAAGAAGGTGGTCAGTCGGATCGAGAACGCGGTTGCCTCGGCGTTTCGCGCGGGCTCCTGGAGCTGCACCGAGCCGCACACCACATCGTCGAGCTTGGCGATGAAGAGGCTCCGTTCCGGGATCAGCAGGACGCCCGACCAGTAACGCTCAAGGACGGACCGGGTCGGCGGGTCGATCCAGCCGAACCCGCCGCCGTCGCGGATTGCCGCCTCGGTCGCGTCGCAAAGCTCGTCGATCTCGCGGGTGCCAAGCTCCGTCGGTTGGGCGACGGTGAAGCTCACCTCCGGTTTCGCGGTACCGGCCTTCTTGGCGGTCATGGCGACCACTCCAGGAAGTTGGCAATCACGCGCAGGCCCGCAGCCTGGCTCTTTTCAGGATGAAACTGGGTGCCGACCATATTGTCCCGCGCAATCGCCGCGGTGACCGGGCCGCCGTAGTCGACGTCGGCGACAACCAGATCGTCCGGGCCGAACAGTGCATAGCTGTGCACGAAATAGGCGTGATCGCCGGCGTTGACCCCGTCGAACACCGGATGTGCCGTGCCCTGAAACCGGAGATCGTTCCAGCCCATGTGCGGGACCTTCAGCCCGGGGTCCGATGGCTCGATCGCCCGGACCTCGCCGGGGCACCAGCCGAGCCCCTCATGGGTGCCGAATTCGATACCGCGTTCGGCCATCAGCTGCATGCCGACGCAGATCCCAAGGAAGGGTTTGGCATTCTCGACGACCTGCTCGTTGAGCGCCTCGATCATGCCGTCGAGTGCGGCGAGCCCCGCCTTGCAGTCGGCGAACGCGCCCACGCCGGGCAGCACGATGCGGTCGGCGGCGGCCACCGCGTCGGGGTCGGCGGTGACGACGATGCGCCCGTTCGCGCGGGTTTCCGCGGCCGCGCGCTCGAACGCCTTGGCGGCCGACCGGAGATTTCCGGACCCGTAATCGATGATCGCTGTTGTCATGGGCTGAACCTGCGTAAAGCGCGCCGAGACCTACGGAATTGCAGCCGGGCCGTCAAGGCGCACCCCCTTGCCGGCCGCCGTTTTCGCTGTCTTTCTCGCGAGATAGCCGCAGACGAAACTCGGTCGCCGTTCCAGCCCGCACATCGGGCAGGAAATTTTCCTTCGACAGATACCGCACATCGGCCTTCGTCGCCGGCCCCACGAACTGCAGCCGGCGGCCCGAATCGTAGCGCGCGAGACCGGTGCCTAGCACCTTCTGCAGCACATAGAAGGTCAGGTAATGGTTGTCGACGACCCCCCGCACGGGCGTGTCCGAGGCGCGGATGACATTCAGCAGATCGAGATTGAACAGCTTGTCGTTGTTGGCAGGCGAGCTGCGGTCTGGCCCGTCGGAGAAGACAAAATCATACGGCCGCGCCGGCACGTCCCTGTACTGCACCCCGCGGAAAATCTTGTAGGCGCCGTCGATCTTCTCGCTGAGGCGGATCTCGGTGATGTCAGTCAGCGCCGCCGGGAAAGCCGCCGATGCGGTGGCGTGCCAGCCGGCGCTCTCTTCCATCGAAACCATTCGTCCGCTTCCGTTCTCGCGGAGCGCATACGCCATCACCACGGTGGAGATGCCCGTGCCGAGCTCCAGCACGTCCCGTGGCCGATGGCGGCGGATTTCCGAATACAGCGTCCAGTAGTCGGAGAAGGAAGCGCCGGTGACTTTCGAAGCGGCGGCGTAGGCCTCCATCATCTCCCAGAGCGCGGGGATCGCGCGGAGCTTCGTCTCGGCTTCCCGGTTACGGCGCGTGACCTGCCGGTTGGCGCGCCAGACGCGGAAACGGACCAGCGGGCCGAAGCCTTCGCCGGTCAGCCAGACCGGTGCGGCCGCCGGGTCGCCCGGGCGGCGGATGTGGTCATGTCCGCCCATGTTCCGTTGACTTAGAGAGGCCCGCCCCCCTAAAGGGAACCGCCCAAGGTGCCCTTGGTCGAGGGAATGTCGTCGGCCTTGCGCGGATCGATCTCCATCGCCGCGCGCAGCGACCGTGCGAGGCCCTTGTAGCAAGACTCGACGATGTGATGGTTGTTTTCGCCGTAGATGTTCTCGACGTGCAGCGTCAGGCCCGCCGATTGCGCGAAGGCCTGGAACCATTCCTTGAAGAGCTCGGTGTCCATGTCGCCGAGCTTGGGTTTCGAGAAATCCACCTTCCAGATGAGATACGGCCGGTTCGACGCGTCGAGCGCCACGCGCGACAGCGTCTCGTCCATCGGGATCAGCGCCGAGCCATAGCGGGTGATGCCGCGCCGGTCGCCCAGCGCCTTGGTGACCGCCTCGCCGATGGCGTAGCCGGAATCTTCCGTCGTGTGATGGAAGTCGATGTGCAGGTCGCCGGTCGCCTTGACGGTCAGATCCATCAGGCTGTGGCGCGAGAGCTGCTCGAGCATGTGGTCGAGAAAGCCGATGCCGGTGGAAATTTCGCTCACACCGGTGCCGTCCAGGTTCACCGTCGCGGTGATCTGGGTCTCCTTGGTCTTCCGCTCGACCGTGGCCGTGCGCCCGCTTCCGTTCCTCGGCATCTTCTGCCTCCGGCGATGTCGCCCGTGCGATTATTCGCGCCCGGGCCGATTGCGTCAGGTTGTAACAGGAAGATTGGGCCGAAACCAAGGACATACAAGGGGTTGCGGGCCGCGGATGCGATCCGCTCTTGACCCGGTCGCCCAAATCCCCACATAGACCGGACATGAGCATGACCCACGAAAATCCCGAAAACTGGTACGGCACAACGATCCTTTCGGTCCGCAAGGGCGGCAAGGTCGTGATCGCCGGCGACGGCCAGGTGACCTTCGGCAACACCGTGCTGAAGTCGAACGCGAAGAAAGTCCGGCCGCTGTCGGATGGCGGCGTGATTGCCGGATTCGCGGGCGCCACCGCCGATGCCTTCGCGCTGTTCGAGCGTCTCGAGGCGCAGCTCGACAAGCACCCGGGGCAACTGACCCGGGCCTGTGTCGAGATGGCGAAGGACTGGCGCACCGACCGGTATCTCCGCCGGCTCGAGGCGATGATGGCGGTGGCCGACAAGGACGTCTCGCTGGTGCTGACCGGCAACGGCGACGTGCTGGAGCCCGAGGACGGGTTGATCGGCATCGGCTCGGGCGGACCGTTCGCGCTCGCCGCGGCCCGGGCGCTGGTTGACCTGAAGGACATGGATGCCGAGGCGGTTGCGCGAAAGGCGATGAAGATCGCCGCCGGCATCTGCATATACACCAACGAAAATGTCGTTGTGGAGACGTTATGAGAAGTTTTGAGGCGTCGGCCTTCAGTCCGCGCGAGATCGTCTCCGAGCTCGACCGGTTCATCGTCGGCCAGAACGACGCCAAGCGCGCGGTCGCCATTGCGCTCCGCAACCGCTGGCGCCGGCAGCAGCTTGACGGCGACATGCGCGAGGAAGTGCTGCCCAAGAACATCCTGATGATCGGGCCCACGGGCTGTGGCAAGACCGAGATTTCGCGCCGGCTGGCGAAGCTCGCGCAGGCGCCGTTCCTCAAGGTCGAGGCCACCAAGTTCACCGAGGTCGGCTATGTCGGCCGCGACGTCGAGCAGATCATCCGCGACCTTGTCGAGATCGCGATCGCCATGACCCGGGACAGCCTGCGCAAGGATGTCGAGAGCCGGGCCGAGATCAACGCCGAGGAGCGCGTGCTCGATGCGCTGGTCGGCGAAGGCTCGGGCAAGGAAACCCGCGAGAAATTCCGCAAGATGCTGCGCGAAGGGTCGCTTTCCGACAAGGAAATCGAGGTCGAGGTTTCGGACGGGGGCTCGGGCGGGCTGCCGACCTTCGACATTCCCGGTATGCCGGGCGCGCAGATGGGGATGCTCAATCTCAACGACGTGTTCGGCAAGGCGTTCGGCGGCGGCACCAAGACCCGCAAGCTGACGGTCGAGGAGTCCTACGAAATCCTGATGGCCGAGGAGAGCGACAAGCTGCTCGACCAGGAGCAGGTGGTGACCGAGGCGATCACCCGGGTCGAGCAGAACGGCATCGTGTTCCT
>JAJFFI010000196.1 GCA_021776755.1 Alphaproteobacteria bacterium
ACGCGGCTGCCGTTCAACCATCCGCTTTACATCCTGTTTTCGTCGGGCACGACGGGTGTGCCGAAATGCATCGTGCATGGTGCGGGCGGCGTCTTGCTGACGCACCTCCGCGAGCAGGCGCTGCTGAACGACATCGGCCCCGGCGACCGGGTGTTCTACTTCACGACCTGCGGCTGGATGATGTGGAACTGGCTCGCGACCGTGCTGGCCTCCGAAGCGACGGTGTTGCTCTATGACGGCTCACCCTTCTATCCCGACGGCAATGTCATGTTCGACTTCGCCGACGCCACGGGCACTACCCTGTTTGGCACATCGGCCAAATTCATCGACGCCGTGAACAAGGCCGGGCTCGAACCCATCAAGACCCACAAGCTCGACACCATCCGCACCATCTGCTCGACCGGCTCGACGCTGGTGCCGGAGGGCTTCGATTTCGTTTACGAGAGCATCAAGAAGGACGTGCACCTGGCCTCGATGTCCGGTGGCACAGATCTCTGCGGCGTTTTCGTCGGCGGCCAGCCTCTGGGCGCGGTCTGGCGGGGCGAGCTCCAGGCGCGCGCGCTGGGCATGGCGATCGATGTGTTCGACGAGAACGGCACGTCCATCGACGGCGAGAAGGGCGAGCTCGTGTGCACCAATGCCTTTCCCTCGATGCCGCTCGAGTTCTGGAACGACCCGGGCAACGAGAAGTACCAGGCCGCCTATTTCGAGCGCTTCCCGAACGTCTGGACCCACGGCGATTTCGTCCGCATCACCGACCACGGCGGCATGATCATCTATGGCCGCTCGGACGCGACGCTGAACTCCGGCGGCGTCCGTATCGGCACCGCCGAGATCTACCGCCAGGTCGAAAAGCTGCCCGAGATCGCCGAGTCGATCGTCATCGGCCAGGACTGGGACGACGACACCCGCATCGTGCTGTTCGTCCGCATGCAGGAGGGCCAGGAACTCACCGACGAGTTGCTCGCAAAGATGAAAAAAACGATCCGCGACGGCGCCTCTCCCCGCCACGTCCCGGCCAAGATCATCGAGGTCGCCGACATCCCGCGCACCAAATCCGGCAAGATCGTCGAGCTCGCCGTCCGCAACGTCGTCCACGGCGAGCCGGTGAAGAACAAGGAAGCGCTGGCGAACCCCGAGGCGCTGGAGCTATTCAGGGACCGGCCGGAATTGGCGAGCTGATATCCGGTCGAATGGTCATTCCCGCGAAGGCGGGAATCCAGGGGCGCCGCCGGTCAGTGAAGTCGCCTTCAAAGGGCGTGTATGCACAGCGATCACGACAAGCCAGCCACTTGGCAGCTAGGCACCAGCGTTGCTTGGATTCCCGCCTTCGCGGGAATGACGCGCGGCGCGTGTCGCCCTACATCAGCGCTTTCACTCGCGTCCGCAAATCCGGAATCACTTCGTCGGCGAAGAACGGGTTCTTCTTGAGCCAGTTCTGCGACCGCCAGCTCGGGTGGGGCGTCACGATGTAGTCCGGGAGATATTCCCGCCAGCAGCGCACCGTCTCGGTCAGGGTCTTCTTCTTCGCCTTGCCGAGGTAGTAGGCCTGCGCGTACTGCCCCACCAGCAACGTGAGCTCGATCTTCGGCATCCGCGAGACCAGCGGGTCGTGCCAGAGCGGCGCGCATTCCGGGCGCGGCGGGGCATCGCCGCCGCGCTTAAGGCGCCCTGGATAGCAGAACCCCGACGGCACGATGGCGATGCGGCATTCGTCGTAGAACGTGTCCGTGTCGATATCGAGCCAGTCCCGCAACCGGTCGCCCGACGGGTCATTCCACGGGATGCCGCTTTCGTGCACCTTGGTGCCCGGCGCCTGGCCGACGATCATCAGCCGCGCCGTCTCCGACACCCGGAACACCGGGCGGGGGCCGAGCGGCAGGTGCGCGGCGCAGACCGTGCAGGCGCGGGCCATTGCCGCGACCTGGCTGAGGGAGTCCGAGGACTTGATGATTGGTGTGTCTGCCATTCTCACTCTTGTGTCTGCTCGGCCGCTTTGCCCTTCGAGGGCGCTAACAGCGCCGCCTCAGGGTGAAGCTCCGATGCGGATGACTGGAACGCTTCATCCTGAGGTGCCCGCGCAGCGAGCCTCGAAGGATGACGTCGATACCAACCGCCTCACACCCCCAGGTCCCAGCTCTTCCGGTCCGCTGGTGCGGGTGCAATCGCGCCGGTGGCCAGCAGTTCCTCGACGAAGGCCGGCACCAGTTCGGACGCGGGGCCATAGCGGGTTTCGTGGAACAGGGTCGCGCCCTCGGACGGCTCCAGATTGAGCTCGACCGTCCGCGCGCCGGCGAGACGCGCTTCCTCGACAAAGCCCGCCGCCGGATAGACATTGCCCGACGTGCCGACCGACAGGAACAGGTCGCAGCCGCCGAGTGCCGCGAAGATGCGCTCCATGTCGAACGGCATCTCGCCGAACCAGACGACATGCGGGCGCAGGCTGCCGGTCGCGGCGCAGGCCGGGCAGATTTCCTCAACCGCAATATCGCGGTCCCACTCCATCACCATCTGGCAGGCCTCGCAGCGCGCTTTCAGCAATTCGCCGTGCATGTGGATCAGGTTCGCGCTCCCGCCGGCTTCATGCAGGTTGTCGATGTTCTGGGTCACCAGCAGCACGCTGCCCGGCCACTCGGCCTCGAGCCGCGCCAGTGCCTCGTGCGCCGCGTTCGGCTGCAGGTCGGGGTTCGCCATGCCCCGCCGGCGCTCGTTGTAGAATGCCTGCACGGTGGCCGGGTCGCGGCGGTAGGCATCGGGGGTCGCGACGTCCTCGAGCCGCACCTTCGACCAGATGCCGTCGGCGTCGCGGAAGGTCTCGAGCCCCGACTCCTTGGAGATGCCCGCCCCGGTCAGGATGACGATCGATTGCTTGCGCCCGTCGGGCAGGTCGGGAGTATTGCTGTCCATTTCGTGTCGTATCGCCTGTCTGTATGGTGTGCCCAATCTAGTTCCACCGCCTGCCGGGAGACACCCCCTTGAGTTCAAATAAATTGAGCGATCAACCGAAAATCCGCGTCCTCATGGTCTGCACCGGGAACATCTGCCGGTCGCCGACGGCCGAGGGCGTGCTGCGCAAGATGGCCGCTGACGCGGGGCTCGACGGCATCGTCGAGATCGACAGCGCCGGGACCCACGGCTACCACGTTGGCGATCCGCCAGACCGACGCTCGCAGAAAGTGGCGGCGCGGCGGGGCTATGACCTGTCCGCTCAGCGTGCGCGGAAGGTGCGGGGCAGTGACTACGCGGACTTCGATCTGCTGCTGGCGATGGACGGCGGCCACCAGGCGGCGCTGACCGCTGGCGCGCCGGATACCGTGCGCGCGCGGGTTCGCCTGTTTCTCGATTTTTCCGAACGTCACAGCGGCAGCGTCCCGGATCCCTACTACGGCGACGGCGGCGGATTCGAACTTGTGCTCGACATGTGCGAGGACGCGTCCCGCGGGCTGATCGCGCATATCGAGAAACACTTCAAACCCGGATGATGGTGCTTTACGACCGGATCGAGGCGATCACCGGTCAACGGCCGGTGCGCCACGGCCCGCTCTCCGGCGGCTGCATTTCCGAGATTCACAAGGTCGACCTCGCGGACGGATCGTCGGTCGTCGCCAAGCTGCCGGGCCGGGACGGCGATCTCGCGCTCGAAGCCTGGATGCTTGGCTTTCTCGCCGACAGGTCCGACCTGCCGGTGCCGGCGGTGCTGCACGGCGGCGCCGACCTGCTGCTGATGGACTACATCGAAATCTCGGGCGGCATCGATGCGGGGGCGCAGGCTCATGCCGCCGATTTGCTCGCTGCCCTACACGCCATCCAAGGCCCCGCCTTCGGGCTTGAGCGCGACACGCTGATCGGCCCGCTGCCGCAACCCAACGGCGAGATGCCGTCCTGGATCGACTTCTTCGCCGAACGCCGCCTGTTGCACATGGGCCGGCAGGCGCTCGCCGCGGGCGGCATCGGCGCGGACACGATGGCCCGGCTCGAGACGCTGGCCGAGAAACTGCCGGAACTTCTCGACGAACCCGCGCATCCGTCGCTGATCCACGGCGATCTCTGGGGCGGTAATGTGCTTACCCGCAGCGGACGCATCGCGGCCTTCATCGACCCCGCGATCTATTTCGCGCACCCGGAAATCGAGCTCGCGTTCT
>JAJFFI010000197.1 GCA_021776755.1 Alphaproteobacteria bacterium
TGCTCTGGTGGTTCGTGCTGCGCAAGATCGTGCACATCAGCAAGGCGAACCGGATCACGTCGATCGCGGACTTCATCGCGTCGCGTTATGGCAAGAGCGCCGCACTCGCGGGCCTCGTCACGATCATCGCGGTGGTCGGGATCATGCCCTACATTTCGCTGCAACTGAAAGCGGTCTCGACCAGCTTCTCTGTGCTGTTGCAGTCCCCGGAGATTCAACTTCCGGGCAACCTAAATGAGGTGCCGCTGCTCCGCGACCACGCGCTCTATGTCGCGCTGCTGCTCGCGATTTTCGTGATTTTCTTCGGCACCCGGCACATCGACGCCTCGGAACACCACGAGGGAATGGTCGCCGCCATCGCATTCGAGTCCGTGGTGAAGCTGCTCGCGTTCCTGACCCTCGGCCTGGTCGTCACCTTCGGCATCTACGACGGCTTCAGCGACATCTTCGCCCGCGCCAAGGCCGATCCCGAAATCGCCAAGATCCTGACGTTCGGCGGCGGAGGTACCACGGGAAGTTCGGCCATATACCAGACCTGGATCACGTTCACGCTGCTGTCGATGGCGGCGATCTTCTGCCTGCCGCGGCAATTCCAGGTGACGGTGGTCGAGAACGTCAATCCGGATCACCTGAACAAGGCGGCCTGGATGTTCCCGGCCTATCTGCTCGCGATCAATGTCTTCGTACTGCCGCTCGCGATCGCGGGCCTGCTGCATTTCCCGGACGGGTCCGTCGACGGCGACGCCTTCGTGCTCGCGATACCGCTTGCCGAAAACATGGAGGCGCTGGCGCTCTTCGTCTATATCGGCGGGCTCTCGGCGGCGACCGGCATGGTGATCGTTGCGACGATCGCGCTCTCGACCATGGTGTGCAACGACCTGGTGATGCCGGTCCTGCTCCGCATCAAGGCGTTCGGGCTGCATGAGGAGCGCGACCTGACCCGCCTGCTGCTGGTGATCCGGCGGAGCGCGATCCTCGGCATCCTGCTGCTCTCGTACAGCTACTTCAGGTTCATCGGCGAGTCCTTCGCGCTGGTCACGATCGGCCTCGTCTCGTTCAGTGCCGCCGCCCAGTTTGCCCCCGCGATCATCGGCGGCATTTTCTGGAAAGGCGGCACCCGGAACGGTGCGCTGGTCGGACTCACCGGCGGGTTCCTCGTCTGGGCCTATACGCTGATGCTGCCCTCGCTCGCGCGCTCCGGGTTCATCACCATCAGCTTCGTCGATTACGGACCTTTCGGGATCGATATGCTGCGGCCCTATGCATTGTTCGGTCTCGAGGGGCTGACGCCGCTGACGCACGCCTTGTTCTGGTCGATGCTGGCCAATATCGGCGGCTACATCTTCTTCTCCCTGCGGTCGGGCCAAAGCCCGATCGAGCGTCTGCAGGCGGTGCAGTTCGTCGACGTCTTCCGCCAGGGCGACCGCGCGGGGGCTGCCTACTGGCGGGGTTCAGCGCAGGCGGCCGATCTCTACGACCTGCTCGTCCGCTTCGTCGGACGGAGACGCGCGGCGCGTATCTTCAACCGCTATGGCGGCGGGCGAGGACAAAGCATCGAGGAATTGCTGGTGGCCGAGGCTGAGCCGGGCCTGGTTTCGCTGACCGAACGGGAGCTTTCCGGCGCCATCGGCTCGTCGTCCGCACGCGTGATGCTGGGCTCGGTCATTCGCGGCGAAACCGTCGGCATCGAAGAAGTGATGGAGATCCTCGACGAGGCCTCCCAGGTCCTCGAATACAGCCGCCGGCTTGAGCAAAAATCATCGGAGCTCGAGGCCGCCTCGGCAGAGCTCCGCGCCGCCAACGAGCAACTGAAGGAGCTTGACCGGCTGAAGGACGAGTTCATCAGCACGGTCAGTCACGAGCTGCGCACGCCGCTGACCTCGATCCGCTCGTTCGGCGAAATCCTGCATGACAACCCGGACATCGATCGCAAGGAGCAACGCAACTTCCTGACCATCATCGTCAAGGAGAGCGAGCGCCTGACCCGGCTGATCAACCAGGTGCTCGATTTCGCCAAGATGGAATCCGGCGCGATGGACTGGCAGATGCAGGAAACCAGGGCACGCCGCATCATCCGCGATGCCCTCGATGCTTCCCACGGTGTGATCGACGACAAACGCATCCGGGTCGAAACCAACCTGCCGGGCGATCTGCCGCCCGTACATGCCGACCCGGACCGCCTGCATCAGGTGATGGTGAACCTGATTTCGAATGCTGCGAAACACTGCCCGGGCAGGAAAGGGCGCATCTGGATTTCCGCCGAACGGCGCGACGGCGACGTTCTGGTGCGGGTCGCCGATAATGGGCCCGGCGTGGTGATCGAGGAGCGTCAGCGGATCTTCGAACGCTTCCAGCAGTCGCGCGCGCGGGACAGCCAGGAGAGAGCGCAAGGCAATCCGCAGGGCACCGGACTCGGGCTGCCGATCTGCCGCCAGATCGTGTCCCGTTTCGGCGGCCGTATCTGGGTCGAGGATCGTCCTGGCGGCGGCGCGGTGTTTCAGTTCACGCTGCCGGTCTGGCGGCGCGGGAAACAGGCTGGCGATGCAATCCCGGAGGCGGCGGAATGAGCGAGGCAACCGACGTCACGGAATTCAAATTCAGGCGCGGCGGCGGCACGACGCTGCTTATTGCCTGCGGTGCGCTCGGCCGCGAGGTGGTCGATCTGATTGAAATGAACGGCTGGCGTCAGTTGGATATCGCCGCGATCCCCGCCAAACTGCACTACACGCCCGAGCTGATCCCCGAGGCGGTGCGGTCGAGGATTCGCGAAAACCGGGACCGGTACGCGAAGATCTATGTACTCTACGGCGATTGCGGCACCGGCGGCCTGCTCGACCGAGTCCTTGAGGAAGAAGGAACCATCGAACGCATGCCCGGGCAGCACTGTTTTTCGTT
>JAJFFI010000198.1 GCA_021776755.1 Alphaproteobacteria bacterium
TCGGTGGCGATATAGCCCGGCGCAATGGCGTTAACGGTGATGCCCTTGCCGGCGCCTTCTTGTGCCAAAGCTTTTGTGAAGCCGTGGATGCCGGACTTGGCGGCGGCGTAGTTCACCTGGCCGTACTGGCCGGCCTGACCGTTGACCGAGCCGATGTTGACGATGCGGCCGAAGCTCCGCTCACGCATGCCCTCGATAACGCAACGGCACATGTTAAAACAGGACGCGAGGTTGGTCTGAATGACGGCATCCCACTGGTCGAACGACATCTTGTGCATTGTGCCGTCGCGGGTGATGCCGGCGTTGTTAACAAGGATATCGACCGGGCCGAGGTCTTTCTCGATCTGCTCGAGCGAGCCCTTGCAGGCATCGAAATCGCCGACGTCGAACTTGTAGGTCTTGATACCGGTGCGCTCCTCGAACGCCTTGGCGGCCTCTTCGTTGCCGGCATAGGTCGCGGCGACTTTATTGCCGGCGTCCTTGAGGGCGATGGCGATGGCCTCGCCGATGCCCCGGGTGCCGCCGGTGACGACTGCTACTTTGCCCATGGTGTTACTCCTTCAAACTAGGGTTGTGTCGGATGATATGCGTCATTCGAGACGGGCCTTCTGCCCTCCTCAGGATGAGGTGATTTTCTCTGGACTAGAGTTTCTCGATGACCATGGCGATGCCCTGTCCGCCACCGATGCACATCGTGATGAGGCCGTAGCGGCCGCCGGTGCGGTGCAGTTCGTACATGGTCTTGACGGTCAGGATGGCGCCGGTTGCACCCACCGGGTGCCCCAGGGCAATCGCGCCGCCATTCGGGTTCACCTTGTCTGCGGGCAAGCCGAGTTCCTGGCTGACCGCGCAAGCCGGGGCCGCGAAGGCCTCGTTCGACTCGATGACGTCGAGATCACCGACCTTGAGGCCGGCTTTCTCGAGCACCTTCTTCACGGCCGGGACCGGGCCGATGCCCATTACCGAGGGCTCGACGCCGGCGTGGGCGTAGGCGATGACCTTCGCCATCGGCGTCGCACCCCGCCGCTCGGCTTCCCTGGCGGACATCAGCACGACCGCGGCCGCGCCATCGTTGATGCCCGAGGCATTGCCGGCGGTGACCGAGCCTTCCTTGTCGAACACCGGGCGGAGGCCCGCGAGGCTCTCGAGTGTTGCGTCCGCCTTCACATGTTCGTCGGTGTCGAAGACAACGGTTTCGCGTTTCTGTTTCACGTCGATCGCGAGGATCTGGTCCTTGAAGCGGCCTTCCTTGATGGCGGCTGCCGCGCGCTGCTGGCTTTCGAGCGCGAAGGCGTCCTGGGTCTCGCGGGTGATCTGCCACTGCTTGGCGACGTTCTCGGCGGTGTTGCCCATGTGGCCGTTGCCGAAGGGGTCATTCAGCGCGCCGAGCATCATGTCGATGACGGCGGCCGGACCCATCCGCTGGCCCCAACGGGCCGCGGGCACGTTCATCGGGCTGCGGGACATATTCTCGGCCCCGCCGCCGACGGTGATGTCAGCGTCGCCGAGCTCGATGGTCTGGACCGCCGAGACGATCGCCTGGAGGCCAGAGCCGCAGAGACGGTTGAGCGTCATCGCCGGAGTCTCGACCGGGATGCCGGCATCGACCGCGGCAACGCGCGAAATGTACATGTCACGGGGTTCGGTATGGATG
This sequence comes from Alphaproteobacteria bacterium, assembly GCA_021776755.1. Taxonomy (GTDB): domain Bacteria; phylum Pseudomonadota; class Alphaproteobacteria; order JAJFFI01; family JAJFFI01; genus JAJFFI01. Next base: position 1,655 of record JAJFFI010000198.1, read on the forward strand.
ACGTTGCCCAGCACCACGTGGCCAACCTCGCCGGGCTCGACGCCCGAACGTGTCATGGCCTCGCGCATGGTGGCGGATGCGAGATCGATGGGCGGGGTGTCCTTGAAGGATCCCCCATAGGTGCCGATGGCGGTGCGCACACCGCCGGCGATTACGACCTCTTGCCGCTCTGCCATGCTCTCCTCCCCAGGATATCTTGGTATTGCCGGGCCGGCCGGGTCAGCGGCCGGCCCGGGGATTAATGCGTATAGCTAGTCGCGTTCCACGCAGAGGGCGATACCCATGCCGCCGCCGATGCAAAGCGTGGCGAGACCCTTCTTGGCGTCGCGGCGCTGCATCTCGTGCAGCAGCGTCACCAGGACCCGCGCGCCCGAGGCGCCGATCGGATGGCCGAGCGCGATGGCGCCGCCGTTGACGTTGACGATGTCGGGGTTCCAGCCGAGGTCCTTGTTGACCGCACAGGCTTGCGCGGCGAACGCCTCGTTGGCCTCGATCAGATCGAGGTCGTCGATCTTCCAGCCGGCCTTCTCGAGCGCCTTCTTCGACGCCGGGATCGGGCCTGAACCCATGATCGCTGGATCGACGCCGGCCGTCGCCCAGGAAACGATACGCGCGAGCGGCGTCACGCCCTTCTTCTCGGCGGCTTCCTTCGACATCAGCACCAGCGCAGCTGCGCCATCGTTGATGCCCGAGGCGTTGCCGGCGGTGACCGTGCCTTCCTTGTCGAAGGCCGGACGCATGGCGGCGAGCGACTCGGTGGTGGTGCCGTGCTTGGGATGCTCGTCGGTATCGACAACCGTCTCGCCCGTGCGGGTCTTGATGGTGACCGGCGCGATTTCGTCCTTGAACTTGCCGGCCTTCTGGGCGGCTTCGGCCTTCTGCTGGGAAGCGGCGGCGAACTCATCCTGCTGCTCGCGGGTGATCTGCCACTTCTCGGCGACGTTCTCTGCGGTGTTGCCCATGTGGTAGCCGTTGAAGGCATCCCAGAGGCCGTCCTTGATCATGGTGTCGACCATCTCGGCGTTACCCATGCGGGTGCCGTTCCGGAGATGCATCACGTGGGGCGCCTGGCTCATGCTTTCCTGGCCGCCGGCGACCACGATGTCGGCGTCGCCAAGCTGGATCGCCTGGAAGCCGAGCGCCACGGTGCGAAGGCCCGAACCACAAAGCTGGTTGATGCCGTAGGCAGTCGCGCTGTCAGGCACGCCGGCGCCGATGGCCGCCTGGCGGGCCGGGTTCTGGCCCTCGCCGGCAGCGAGGATCTGGCCCATGACGACTTCGTCAACTTCGTTGGCATCAGTCTTGGCGCGCTTCAACGCCTCCTCGATCGCCGCCTGGCCCAGGACATGGGCCGGCACGCTTGAGAGGCCGCCATTGAAGGCGCCAACCGGTGTACGGGCCGCGCCCGCGATGATTATCTCTTTCATGTAACTCCTCCGGTCATGGCGCGGCGCCGAAGTCCGGCACCGGGCCCTATTGGTTCAAACACGCTTGTCCGCATCATAGCGCGAAGCGGGGGCCGCCCGGCAACCCGGCGCAAAAACACTGCCTCCGGGAAAACGTACAAGCCCTTTCGCACTTGCGAAAAGATGGTTAACCAATAGCGCAGAGCATCACGATTTGCAACTGTGCGATGCAGCATTTCAGACGCGCCGCAGGCGCATCAGGCGAGCCCGCGCAGCCACCGATTCAGGGGTTTCCACACCGTGCGGCGGGCGCGGGAGCCGGTGACCATGCCGATATGGCCGGCAGGCGGCTGTTCGAGTTCGGCGCCCGGGAGGGCGTCGGCGAGCGCGCGGGCGGCACCGGGCGGCACGATCCGGTCGTTCGAGGGCACGAACAGCAGCGCCGGGCCGTCGTACTCCTCGGGCACGACGGGCGCACCGGCGACGTGCCACTTGCCCTGGGCGGGGAGGTTGTCGCGATACCATGCGATGAGGCATTCGCGGGCGACGGCGGCAGTAAGCGGCACGCCGTCGTTGACCCAGTCCTCAAGCGCGACGAAGCCGGCGGCCTCGGGCGAGCCAGGATCGAGCTCGGCGAAGGCGACGAATTTCCGCACCGCGAGCATCGGGTCGAGCCCTGTGAACATGCCCTGGAGCGCGTCGACCGGCATGTGGCCGAGGCGCTCGAACGCAGGCAGCTGTGCCTCGAAGATCGCGGGGGCGGCGCGCGCGTGGGCCATGTCGGCGGCGTGGAAGTCCCAGGGCGTCGCCAGCAGCGCAAGCCCCTTCACCTTGTCCGGATGACGGGCCGCCAGCGCCAGCGCGAGCAACCCGCCCATGCAATAGCCGAGCACCACGACGCGCCCGCCGGCGGCCTCGACCGCGTGATCGAGCGCCGGCTCAAGCCGCTGGGCGATGTAGTCAGAGATCGTGAAGGCCGCCTCGCCGGACCCCGGCGCCTGCCAGTCGACGAGGAGCGGGCGGTGCCCCTTCCCCGCCAGATAGCGCAGCAGGCTCGCCTCGCGGTTGAGGTCTAGAATGTAGGCGCGGTTCACCAGCGACGGGACGGCGAGGATCGTGTGGGCGGCCTTTGCCGGACGCGCCTTCTTCCCGCGCTTCGGGGTCTTCGATACGCCGGTCCCCGCGTAGTCGCGCAGCGCCGTTGTGCCGGCCTGCCAGATTGCCGGAGGGTCGTCGACGTCCCGGCGGTAGGGGTGGCGGCGGTAGGCGGTGATGCCCTCGATCAGCGCCGCACTGCGCCGCGCATGGGCGCGCTCGATGGCGGCGGCGACATC
>JAJFFI010000199.1 GCA_021776755.1 Alphaproteobacteria bacterium
CGACGACGGCGGCTTCAAGGACGGCGGGGTGCCCGAAGATTGTGTTTTCCACCTCGATGGTGGAAATGTTTTCGCCACCGGAAATGACGATGTCCTTCGACCGGTCCTTCAGCTCGATATAGCCGTCGGGATGCCAGACGCCGAGATCACCGGTATGGAACCAGCCGCCGCGGAAGGCCTCTTTCGTGGCCTTTGGGTTCTTGAGATATCCCTTCATCACGATGTTGCCGCGCATGAACACCTCGCCCATGGTTTCGGCGTCTTTCGGAACCGGCTCGAGCGTGTCCGGATCGCCGACCATCAGGCCCTCGAGCACGTGGTAGCCCACGCCCTGGCGCGACTTGACCTGCGCCTTTTCCTCGACGTCGAGTCCGTCCCATTCCCGCTGCCAGGCGCAGACGACGGCCGGGCCATAGACCTCGGTCAGTCCGTAGACATGGGTCACATGGAATCCCATCGCCTCGATCGCTTGCAGCACCGACGCCGGGGGCGGCGCGGCCGCGGTCATGATCTCGACCGTGTGGTCGAAGTCGCGTTTTTCGTCGTCGGCCGCGTTGATGACCAGGCTCAGCACGATCGGCGCGCCGCAGAAATGGGTGACACCTTCGTCGGCGATGGCGTTGAAGATCGCCGGCGCATCCACCCGGCGCGAACAGACGCTGGTGCCGGCGACCGCGGCGAGCGTCCACGGGAAGCACCAGCCATTGCAGTGGAACATCGGCAGCATCCAGAGATAGACCGGGTGATGCGCGAGGCTCCAGACCACGATGTTGCCCATCGCCAGCAGATAGGCGCCGCGGTGGTGATAGACGACGCCCTTGGGATTGCCGGTCGTGCCGGACGTGTAGTTCAGGCAGCAGCTTTCCCACTCGTCGGCGGGGACAGGCCAGTCGAAGTCGGGATCGCCCTCTTCCAGAAACGCCTCGTAGTCCTTCTCGCCGAGCAATTCGCCGGCCCCGTTGGCGAGATCGTCGTCAATATCGATCACCGTGATCTCGCGGCCCCCGTTTTGGCGATGTTCGGCAAGTGCTGCCTTGATGGTCGGCGCAAACTCGCGGTCGGTGATCAGGAGCTTGGTTTCCGCGTGGTTCAGGATGAAGGCGATGGTCGCCGCGTCGAGCCGGGTGTTGAGCGCGTTCAGCACCGCCCCCGTCATCAGCACCCCGAAATGCGCCTCGTAGAGTTCCGGCACGTTCGGCGCGATCACCGACACCGTGTCGCCGACGCCAACCCCCCGCCGGGACAGGGCGGACGCGAGCCGCCGGGTCCGGGCGTAAGTCTCGGCCCAGGTATAGCGCCGGTCCCCGTGCACGACCGACGGATGATCCGGATAGACCTCGGCCGCCCGCCGGATCAGCGACAGCGGCGTCAGCGGCGCAAAATTCGCCGCCGTCTTGCCGAGATCGGTCTCGTAGATGGAAGGGACCGTCATTCGTACTCCCGAAATGTTAACGTTGCGCTGGCACCCGAGGGACCACAGCGCTTGATCTGGCTCAATGGAAATTTTGTCGCGGAGTCGTTATACAGCCAAGTTGCATTGCGATGTATCCAGTGGCGGCCGGACGGGACAGATCCGGCGCGGGAAAACATTTCGGCTCAAGGGAGGAGCAGATGGCGTCATTCGCGGCGGTCCACAAACGGTCGATCGAGGACAAGGACGGGTTCTGGGCCGAAGCGGCCGAGGGCATCGACTGGTACAAGAAGTGGGACAAGGTTCTCGACGACTCGAACAAGCCCTTCTACCGCTGGTTCACCGGCGGCGAACTGAACACCTGCTACAACGCCGTCGACCGCCACGTGGAAGCCGGCCACGGCGACCAGACAGCGATCATCTACGACAGCCCGATCACCGACACCAAGGCGAAGATCACCTTCGGCGAGTTGCAGGAGCGGGTCGCGAAATTTGCCGGCGCGATGGCGGCCCGCGGCGTCGGGAAGGGCGACCGGGTCATCATCTACATGCCGATGGTGCCGGAAGCCGCAATCGCGATGCTGGCCTGCGCGCGGCTCGGCGCGGTGCATTCGGTGGTATTCGGCGGCTTTGCCTCGAACGAGCTTGCCGTCCGCATCGACGACGCCAGGCCCAAGGCCATCGTGTCCGCCTCCTGCGGTATCGAGCCCGGGCGCATCATCGCCTACAAGCCGCTGCTCGACGGTGCGATCGACCTCGCCAAACACAAGCCCGACGCCTGCTTCATTCTGCAGCGCCCGATGGAGACCGCCGAGCTGAAAGACGGCCGCGATCTCGACTGGATGGAGGCCGAGAACGCCGCCGAGCCGCACGACTGTGTGCCGGTGAAGGCGACCGACCCGCTCTACATCCTCTATACCTCCGGCACCACCGGGGAGCCCAAGGGCGTCGTGCGCGACAATGGCGGCCATGCGGTCGCGTTGCACTGGACGATGAAAAACATCTACGGCGTCGACCCGGGCGACGTGTACTGGGCGGCCTCCGATGTCGGCTGGGTCGTCGGCCACAGCTACATCGTCTACGCGCCGCTGATGCACCGGAACACCACCGTGCTGTTCGAGGGCAAGCCCGTGGGCACGCCCGACGCCGGCGTATTCTGGCGGGTGATCTCGGAGCACAAGGTGAAGGTGCTGTTCACCGCCCCCACCGCCTTCCGCGCGATCAAGAAAGAGGATCCCAAGGGCGAGCTCGTG
>JAJFFI010000200.1 GCA_021776755.1 Alphaproteobacteria bacterium
GTTTATTCGCGTTGGCCAAGGCTTTGCCCTCTTCGAGACCGGAGCATTCGTGCCGGTTTTTCAGTGATTGGAGGAAGTCTAGCGCGCGGGTCCTAACCTTTTGTTAACGTGGCTCCGGGCGGCGCCCTGCCCTTTACCGGTCATTATCTTTTCCCAGCTACGCTATTCACGGGAAACGACCGCCTCCTGAAGCTGAAAAGGCAAAGCACTGTGCGGGACGAAGATTTCGATTTCATATCCGACCTGCTGCTCACGCGTGCAGGTCTCGGGCTCACACCCGAGCGCGCCTATCTGCTGGAAGGCCGCCTGACGCCGATCGCCCGGAACCGCGATATGGCCGATGTCGAGGCGCTGTTGACCCGGGCCCGGACCAAGCCGGACGACGCGCTTTCGGCCGAAATCGTCGAGGCGATGATGGTGCGGGAAACCTCCTTTTTCCGGGACCGCGCGCCGTTCCGCCAGTTCTCCGACATTATCCTGCCCGACCTGATCAAGTCCCGCGCGCGCGAGGGCCGCATCCGTATCTGGTGCGCCGGTTGCTCCACCGGACAGGAGCCCTATTCCATCGCCATGCTGATCAACGACCGGGCCGAGGAGCTCACGGGCTGGAGTGTCTCCGTGATGGCCACCGACATGTCTGGCCGCGCGATCGAGACCGCCCGCAAGGGTTACTATTCCCAGTTCGAGGTGCAGCGCGGGTTGCCGATCGAGCTTCTGGTGAAGCATTTCTCGCGCCGCCGGAGCAAGTGGGAGATCAACGATCAGGTCGCCGGCATGGTGTCCTTCCACCAGCACAACCTTCTGGACGGCGCCTCCCAGTTCGGGGAATTCGATATCATCTTTTGCCGGAACGTCCTTACCTACATGGATGATTCGATTAAAGATTCCATATTCGTATCGCTCAGCGAAACGCTGGCGTCCGACGGATATCTGTTCCTCGGAATTGGCGAGACGACTGCTGGCCTCGCCGACCGGATGAAGCGCGCCCACGGCCTGCTCGGTGTCTATTCCCCGCTGCCGGAAAACTTCCGGCTCGCCAACACGGGCTAGGCGTCACGCACCGGGAATCGGCGCCGGCATTTACCAATACTTCACCCAAATCCCGTTAGACTTCCGGGCTGGACCAGGCCTTGCCACGTCCAGGAACCGACCTGAACCGGACGTCACCGATGTCGATGTACACGCTGGACAATCTGAGCATTCTCGTCGTGGAGGACAATCCTCACGTGCTCAAGATGATTGCCCAGATCCTGAACAACTTCGGGGTCATGGATGTCCGGAAGGCGACGAACGGCGACGACGCCTTTGTCGAATTCAGTTACGCGCCGCCCGATCTGGTGATCACCGACTGGGTCATGGACGGCATGGACGGTCTCGAGCTGATCAAGAAGATCCGCACCGACGAACAGAGTCCTGCGCCGATGGTTCCGATCATCATGGTCACCGGCCATTCCGAACGTTACCGCATCGTCGAGGCCCGCGATTCCGGGATCAACGAGTTCGTGGCAAAGCCCTTTTCGCCAAAAGCGATCTACGACCGCATCGTTGCGATCATCGATCGACCGCGAAAATTCATTCGCGGCAACAATTACGTCGGGCCGGACCGTCGCCGCCAGGACAAGCACTTCACCGGCGACGAACGCCGGGGTACGTCTTCTGACGAGACCGAGGAGATGAGCCCCGAAGGTCCGGCGCAGGAAGAAGCCGCCGCCTAACGTCCAGGCTTGCTCCCGCCCTGCGCAAAGGAATAGCGCAACATCGGCCGCAACCGCGCCATCAACCGGTCCGCCCTCGCAAGGCGTCCGGCAAGCCACGCCCTCGTACGCTCCTGATCTTTGCTCGGGTCCCGGCACCAAACCGCCAGCGTCGCGGTGAACAGCGCGGTCAGGCCGATTTCCTCAACCTGCTTCCGCCGTCCCTGCCCGTCGAGCAAGGCCGCCTCGCGGAGCCACTGCACGGTTCGCGACAGCCAGGGCACCATCGGCACATAGTGATGCGGGTGGAACGGCCAGAGCTTCTCGCTGAACATCTCGCGCGTCACGGTCCGGTGCGGCGCCAGCGCGTCGAGCCAACGCATCACCATCAGGTGGATGCGCTCGGGCGGCGGCAGGTCCGCGAACCCTTTTGGCGGCGCTGCAAGCATTGCGGCATCAGCCCGGGCCAGCCAGGCATCCGCCAGATCGTTCTTTTCCCGAAAGTGCATCCGGATGTCGGCCGGGGTAATGCCCATGTCGCCGGCCACCTCCCGGAGCCGCAGTGCGCTCCACCCTTCTGCCTCGGCCCGGGCCAGGGCCGCGTCGAGGATCGCGTCCGCTCCGTCAGAATATGCGGTCCGCAGCGCCGCCATCAGCCGGGCCGGTTGGGCCGCCGCTCAGGGTAGAGCGACAACAGACCCTCGGTGCTCGCCGGACAGACGCCGCGTTCGGTCACGAGCCCGGTCACGAGCCGCGCCGGCGTTACATCGAAGGCCGGGTTCGCGGCCGGGCTGGCATCGGGGCTGATCCGGACGATCGTGACGGTGCCGTCCGGCGTCCTCCCCTGCACGTCGGTCACTTCCGCCCCGTCCCGCTCCTCGATCTGTATCTTGAAACCGTCGTCAAGCGTCCAGTCGATCGTGCTGTGGGGCAGCCCGACATAGAACGGCACCTCGTTGTCATGCGCCGCAAGCGCTTTCAGGTAGGTGCCGATCTTGTTGCAGACGTCGCCGTTCGCCGCCGTCCGGTCGGTGCCGGTGATGCAGAGATCGACCTTGCCGTGCTGCATCAGATGCCCGCCCGCGTTGTCGACGATCAGTGTATGGGGCACGCCGTGATTGGCGAGCTCCCAGCAGGTCAGCGCCGCCCCCTGGTTGCGCGGGCGGGTCTCGTCGACCCAGACATGCACGGGAATGCCCGCGTCATGGGCGGCATAGATCGGCGCGGTCGCGGTGCCCCAGTCGACCGTCGCGAGCCATCCGGCATTGCAATGGGTCAGCACATTGACCGGGCGGGCCTCTTTCGCAGCACCCTGCCAAGCGGCTTCGATCAGCGCGGTGCCGTGCTCGCCAATCCTGCGGCATGTCTCCGCGCTCTCATCGGCAATCGCTGCAGCCCGGGCCCAGGCGGACCTGAAGCGATCGCCGGGTGCGGCGGGCTGCAATGTTTCGGAAAGGTCGTCGACCGCCCAGCGGAGATCCACCGCCGTCGGGCGCGCGGCCAGCAGCAGCGTGGCCGCGGCGTCGAGTGCGGCGTCGGAGCTGTCCTGGTGCATGGCAAGCGCCATGCCGTAGGCTGCGGTCGCGCCGATCAACGGTGCCCCCCGCACCAGCATCGCGCGGATGGCATGGGCGGCGTCTTCAGGAGTTTCGAGCCGGGCCGTGACGAATTCGTGCGGCAGCCGCGTCTGGTCGATGATTTCGACCGCCACGCCCGCTTCGTCAGGCCAGATTGTGCGATGGGGTTTTCCGTCGACTAGCATGGCCCAACGGTAGCACAGCAAGCGCCCGGTGGTAGACCGTCAGATTGGGACCCCGGGCGGAGGGCCCCGGAACAGGGAAAGGCGGATCAACCGGCTGCCGCGACCGGTGTCTCCTCGGGATCTTCCATGCAGACGCGGTTGCGGCCGTCCCGTTTGGCGCGATAGAGCGCCTCGTCGGCTCGCTTGATGATGTTCGCAATCGGCTCGCCCAGGCGGTATTCGGCCGCTCCGATCGAAACCGTGATAGCGCCCAGGGCCTGGCCGTTGTTCCGGTTCACGATACGCCGGCGCTCGACCATGTTGCGAATCTGCTCGGCCAGCGTGGCGCCGTTGTCGAGCGCGGTCTTGGGCAACAGGATGGCGAACTCCTCGCCGCCATATCGCGCCGGAAGGTCGCGGCCCTTCACATTCTCGGTGAACGTCCGGGCGACGAGTTTCAGCACCTCGTCGCCAAGCTGATGTCCATAGGAATCGTTGAATTTCTTGAAGTGATCGATGTCGAGCAGCAGCAGCGACAAGGGGTCGCCGCTCTCCATGCTCTCCTTGACATACAGCAGCAGCCTGTCGTCGAAGCATTTGCGGTTGGCGATGCCGGTCAGGGCGTCGGTCAGCGCTTCCTTGCGGATGCTATTGATGTTCTGGCGAAGCGTCTTGATCTCGCTCTGGGACTGGTTGAGGCTGCCTTCCAGCTTCTTGTGCTGGTGCGCCATTTTCCGGGTCTCTTCGAGGATCGCGCCGACTGTCTTCCGCACTTCATCGGCGGTCGCCGAGGTTGCGAGCTTCCCGCTGTGTTCGGCAAGCTGCTCGCCATACCCGGCGGTGCTTTCGTTGGCCTGCTCGAGGAATTCCACGAGTTGGGTAACGGCCCCCTGGATGCGTTCGCTGGTTTCTTGCAGGGCGAGGGTGTGCGCGGTATCGCCGAAATACTTGTCGTAGATCTCATCGTTCCGGGCAGTCGAGAATTCCTGCTTGTTGCTGATCAGGATATTCATGTCGCGCCGGAGATCCGGGTTCGTGCCTGCGTGGTAAACGTACCAGACCATATAGTTGTTCGGTGTGGCCGCGACCTTGTGCTCTTGCATGGCCGCCATTGCCTTGGCGGCATACTCGCCCGCCTGTTCGATTTCTTCCGTGAACTGCATAGGTTCCCCATCGGTAAGCAGCCCCACCCGGTACTGCAGGTCTTTGTGTAGGGGATTGTCCGTCCCCGGAGTTAAATCGGTATTAAGACGCCGCCCGATGGCGGCCAGTTTGCTATTATTTTTAGGGGAACTTGGTACCCGCCTGCGCTCAACCTTGACCGGGGTTCACTCGCGGCATAGAACATTAAGAGAACAACTTCCTCCGAAAGGGCTCGTTCATGACGCCGCAACGCACAAGACTCCCGGTCTCCGATGAACCCGTTTCGCTCGATGCACCGGCCATTGACGCGGCATTGCCGTGGCGCGGACTGCCCCGGTGTGTGCTGCATGAAATCGCGGTTGGCGGCGCGCCCGGTGAGGCGGAAGCTGCCACCGGATTTGCCTCGGTGCTGCTGGCGCGCCTCGCGGAGGCTGGACACCCGGCCGGGCTGCTCTGGGTTCTCCCGGCCAACACGGTCACGCGCGCGGCACCCGGCGATGTCGATCTCGCCCAATTCGGGCTCGACCGGTCAGCCCTGACCGTACGCCGGACCGAGAGCGCCTGCGACGCTCTGTCCGCAATCGAAACGGGTCTTCGCGACGCCAGAAACGCGGCGGTGCTGGCGGAAGCCGACGGGATTGGTCTGAACGCGTCGCGGCGCTTGCATCGGGCTGCCGGCGAAAGCCATGTGACCGGCCTCCTGTTCCGCCGGGCGGGCGCGCTCGATCCCGCCGCCCTGCCCCCGTCCGCGGCCATGACCCGATGGCGCATCCGGCCCGCGCCAGACGCGCACGCCAGTCTGGTTCCCTCCGGCGCAACGCGCTGGCGTCTCGATCTGCTGCGTTGTCACGGGGCGGCACCCGGAATCTGGACCGTGGATTATGACCACGCGACGCGCCGGTTCGCGCTTGCGCCCGCGCTGTCCAGCCGCCCGGCGGACCCGAACATCCCGTCCCTCACCTTCCCCGAAGGCGTGCGTCCGCGCAACGCGCCGGCGCCGGACACGCTGACGTCAGTGTCAGGCCTCGCCGGCTGACGGGCGGCACAAAGACTGGCCGCATTACTTCTTTTTCGCCACCGGCTTTTTCGGTTTGGCGGTTTTCGATTTCGCGGCTGAACGGGGCGA
>JAJFFI010000003.1 GCA_021776755.1 Alphaproteobacteria bacterium
ACAAATCGCCGAAGGACGGCGAGGGCGCGAACAAAGACTGAGCTGCCCGGACCCCCGCCCGTGACGAAAAGCGACGTCATCCTCGAGCGCCTGCTTGAGCTCCATCCCAAGATCATCGACTTGTCGCTCGACCGGGTCGAACGCCTGCTGGCCGCGCTCGGCAATCCCGAACGCCGTGTACCCCCGGTCGTCCACGTGGCCGGGACCAACGGCAAGGGCTCGACCATCGCGTTCCTCCGCGCGATGCTCGAGGCGGCGGGCTATAGCTGCCATGTTTATACGTCACCGCATCTCGAGCGCTTCCACGAGCGCATCGTGCTGGCAGGCGAAATCATCGCCGAGGACCGTCTTGCGGCTTATCTCGCGCGCTGCGAGGAGGCCAACGGCGGCGCGCCGATCACCTATTTCGAGATCACCACGGCGGCAGCGTTCCTGGCCTTTGCCGAAACGCCCGCCGACATCCTGCTGCTCGAGGTCGGGCTCGGCGGCCGGCTCGACGCGACCAACGTGATCGAAGAACCGCTGGCTGCCGTCATCACGCCGATTTCGGCTGACCACCACCAATATCTCGGCGACACCATCGCCGAGATTGCCGGCGAGAAGGCCGCGATTATCAAGTCGGGCTGCCCGGCTGTCGTCGCCCGCCAGCCGGAGGAGGCGATGGCGGTAATCGACGCACGGATCGAAGTAGTTGGCGCGATCCCGGCGCGGGCGGGACGGGAGTGGCGGCGCGGGGGTGACAAGATCCGCGTTGGGGGCTCGGACTTCGCGGTTACCGCATCCGGCCTGACCGGGGTTCACCAGCTCGAAAATGCCGAGTTGGCGGCCGCAACGGCGCGTGTCCTGAAAGGTTTCAAAGTTTCTGACGAGGCAATGGGTGAAGGCCTCCAAAAGGTGAAATGGCCCGCGCGGTTGCAGCACCTGACCGAAGGCGCGTTGCCCGGGTTGCTGTCACAAGGCTGGGAGCTCTGGCTCGATGGCGGTCACAATGCGGGCGCGGGCGCGGTGCTCGCGGCACAGGTGGCGGCGTGGCGGGCCGACGATGGCCTTCCACTGACGCTGGTGGCCGGCATGATCAACTCAAAAGCGCCAGAAGATTTCCTGCGTCCGCTGGCGGATCATGCCGAGCGTCTGATTGCGGTGCCGGTCGCGGGCGAGGCGTCCTCGCTATCGCCCGGGGACGTGGCTGCGGCAGCCTCGGTTGTCGGGATCGAGGCGATGACGGCAGAGAGCGTTTCGGGCGCCTTGAAGGCCATCGTGGCGGCAGGCGGCGGGCCGAAAAGAGTCCTCATTTGCGGCTCGCTCTATCTCGCCGGCGCGGTGCTGCGGGCGAACCGCAGCCTGCAAGAACAGGGGGCCTGAAAAGAAAAAGCCCCAGCCAGACGACCGGGGCTCTTCCAGAAATCTTGCGTATCTGGTCAGGCGGCAGCTTCGGCCAGCACCGACTCGACCCACGAGTAGAGCTTGCTCTTCTCGGCGGCACCGACCTTGGTGGCGACCTGCTGGCCGTCCTTGAAAATCATCAGCGTCGGGATGCTGCGCACACCGTATTTGCTGGGCGTGTTCGGCGCTTCCTCGATATTGACCTTGGCAACCGTGATGCGGTCGCCCATTTCGGCGGCCAGATCCTCGAGCGCCGGGCCGATCTGCTTGCACGGCCCGCACCATTCCGCCCAGAAATCCACCAGCACCGGGCTGGAAGATTTGAGAACGTCGTTCTCGAAGGATTCGTCGTTCACTTTGATGGTGGACATCGCGGATTCCCTTGCTGCTGTCGCATGGCGGTGACGCCTCGGCGCACCCTGTAATGAAAACTTAGGTAGGGGGCGGACACCCGTCAAGGCGCGTGCCGTTCAAGCAGTTCATCCGCAAGGGGCATGAGGCGCGGCGCATCGGTCCAGAGCAGCGCGCAGGTTATCTTGTGCCCCGGATAGATTCCCAGAAGCAGCGCGCGATAGGCCGCCATCTGCGCCAGATAGGCCGGGCTGACGTCTTCGGCACGCTCCGGCGGCGGGCGGTTGGTCTTGTAGTCGATGACCAGAACGCGGCCGTTTTCGACGGCCAGTCGGTCGATCTGGCCGGTAATGACGCGGCTGGCGATGACGCCGGTCAGCGGAACCTCGGCGCGCGAACCGGGGGCGAAGGCGGCTGCGAAATCGGGCGCGTCGAGCACGGCGAGCGTTTCTGCCAGATACTGTGCGCGGGCGGCTTCGGCGACGTCACTGGCGGCGCGGGCGAGATACTGCGCGCCCGCAGCCTCGCGGGTATCGTGCGGAATGCCGGGCAGGAGTTCGAGTAGCCGGTGGATCAGATTGCCGCGGCGGAACGGATCGGCTTCGCCGCCCGGAGCGGCGGTCTCGCCGGGCTGGATCAGCGGCGAACGCACCGGCGGGCCGGCAAGGCGGGGTTTGGACGGGGTGAGTGGGCGCGGCGGGTCTTCCTCGGGCTTCGGCATTGCGTGTGCCCATTCGGGCAGAGGCTCGGGCGCGCGTGGCGGGCGATCTGTCTCGTCCCGCTTTGGCAGGGCATCCGGTTCTTGCGCGACCTCGTGCCGGCGCCCCGCGGTTCCCCAGGGCCCGGCCCAGCGCTCGCCGGCAGTGTCGAACTCGTGCGCGTTTTCTTCAGTCATGGCATCGGCGATCATGCCGTACCAGGTGTCTTCGAGGCGCTCGGGTTTCAGCCAGTCTCCATCGTCCAGTTTTTCCTTTTGCGTCAGGAAGCCGGTGACGTAGAGGCGCTCGGCTGCCCGGGTCATCGCGACATAGAGCAGGCGCATGTGTTCGTGGCGCTGGCGCGTCTTGTCTTCGTCCCGGGCTGCACGGGCGACCGGGTCTTCGTCGTCGGTCCGGGGCGGCCACAGCATCAGCGAGGCGTGACCGGGCCACAGCAGTTTCGCCCGGGTGTGCCCCCGGTTCGGTTTCTGGAAAGTGTCGGGCAGGAACACAACCGGCGCCTCGAGACCCTTGGCGCCGTGGACCGTCATGATCCGCACCTGGTCGCGCCCGGATTGTTCGAGATCGCGCTTGATCTCCGCCTCGCCCGCCTCGACCCAGTGCAGGAAGCCTTCGAGCGACGGGACGTTGTTCTGCTCGTATTTCAGCGCGAGCGACAGGAACTCCTCGATCGGGTCCTCGGCATCGGGCCCGAGCCGGGCGAGCAGGCGCTGCCGCCCGGCATGCGCCGGCGATGACAGCACGCGGGCATAGAGATCGTAGGGGCGGCGGAAGTCGGTTGCCGCACGCAAGGCCGCCAGGCGGTCGAACACCGGCGCGAGCTCCGGGTCGCCAGGGGCGGTGTCGCGGAACGCCTCCCAGAGCGTGCCCTTCCGGTCGATCGCGAGCGCCATCAGGTGCTCGTCGTCGAGGCCGCAGAGTGGCGACTTCAGGAGGGCCGCGAAGGTCAGGTCATCTTCCGGCAACAGCAGGAACCGTCCGAGCGCGATCAGGTCCATCACGGGTAACTGCTCGGTCAGCACCATCCGGTCGGCACCCGCAACCGGCACCTTCAGGTCTTTCAGCTCGCGCACCAGTTCGTCGACAAAGGCCGAGCGCCGCGGCACCAGGACCAGAATGTCTCCCGCCTTCATCGGCCGGCCTTCGGACTCGAGCATTTCGCCGGTGTCGAGCCAGCCGCGGATTGTCTGCGCGATCCGGATCGCGACGCGTTTTCGCGGCGAGTCCTGGCGCACCGGATGGATCGGCACCGCCCAGGGCCCGGTCTCCTCGCCGGCTTCGAACACGGCCGCAGGCCAGACCTCGACCCGGCCCGCAAGCCCCTCCCGGTGCACGTCGTGGCGCAGGGTCTTGCCTTCGAGAAACACGCCGTCAGAGGCCGGCGCTTCATTGAAGAGCTTGTCGACGACGGTCAGCACAGCGCGCGTCGTGCGGAAGGATTTCGCGAGGCCCACTTCGTCAAACGCCAGTTTGGCCTGCAGAACGTCGTTTTCATACGCGTCCCGCTCCTTCAGGAAGGCTTCCGGATCGGCGCGCTGGAAGCTGTAGATCGACTGCTTCGGATCGCCGACGGCGAACATCGTGCGCGTGTCCTCGCGCGCACCTTTGCCGGCAAAGAACTCCGACGTCAGTGCCCGGATCACATCCCACTGCTCGGGGTTGGTGTCCTGCGCCTCGTCGACCAGCACGTGTGCGATGCCGCCGTCGAGCTTGTAGAGCACCCAGGCCGCGCGATTTTCCTCGGCGAGCAGGGACCGGGTGCCCAGGATGAGGTCGTCGTAGTCCAGCGCCGCACGCTCGATCTTCCCCTGCGCATAGGCCGCGAGCACAGCATCTCCCAGCGTCAGCAGCGCGGCGGTGGCCTCGGCGGTCGTGACGGCGCGGATGCGGTCGGCGACCTCCAATAGCCGCTCGCCTTCGGCCAGCATGACGGCCTTGGCGTTCGGGTAGATGTTCTCGACGCTCTTCGTGCAGATGGTCTTCTCGCTGCGCAATTCACCCTTGGCGGTCAGGAAAATCGAGGCGTAGTCGTCAAAGCTCGCGGCGCGCTCCTCGGGGGAGTCGAGCCAATGGATAACAGGCGCGGCTTTCTCGGGATCGGTCTTGCCCGTTCCCAGCAGCAGCGCTTCGGCCGTGGCGCGCAAGCCGGTTTCGTCGAATTCCCCTTCGGTGCAGGCGGCAGCGATGACCGTCGCGGCGGTATCATCGTCTTCCAGTCCCAATGCGTCACGGACGGCGCCGATGATGCCACTGATCCCGCCGTGCGCCCGCTTGAGGTTTGCAATGCGGGCGCGCTCGCCGATGATTGCGCCGAGGACGCCGGTGAAGCTCTCCTCGTTGACATGGGTGCTGACGGTGGCGACGGCCTCGGAGAGCGTGCCCGTCGTGTCGCCCTCGGCGCCGCGCAGCACCAGGTTGCGGCAGTCATCGAGAAGGGCCGCCGCGTCGCGCTCGTCGAGCACCGTGAAGTGCGGGATGACGCCGGCCTCGAGCGGAAAGCGCTTCAGGAGCGACTCGCAGAAGGCATGGATCGTCTGCACCCGCATCCCGCCCGGCACGTCGAGTACCTGCGCAAACAGCCGGCGGGCACGGCGCAGTTCGTCCTCCGCGGCCGCGCGGCCAGTGATGTTTTCGATATCCCAGGCGAGATCATCCGCCGGCATCGTCGCCCAGTCGCCGAGCCGGCGCGCGACCCGGTTGGCCATCTCGCCCGCTGCCGCCTTGGTAAAGGTCAGCGCGAGAAGCCGGTCGGGCCGGGTGCCGGCAAGCAGCAGGCTGAGGATGCGGTCGGTCAGCACCTTGGTCTTGCCGGTGCCGGCCGAGGCCTCGACCCAGACCGAGGCGTCCGGCCGTGCGGCCTTGCGCTGGTCCGCGGTGTTCTCGATGCGCTTGTCGGGAGCCGCTGTCATTCGCCGCCGTCCCCGTTACCATCGCCGCTGCCGCCGGCCTGCCATTCCCGGGTGCGGGCTAGGTGCTCGTAATCGTCGAACCGGGGTGCCCCCGCCGGATGGGGTGTCGCGTAGTAGGGCGTCTTCGGATCGGCGAAGGTTTTGATCAGGTTACGAAGGCCCTTCTCGGCGTCGGCAATCAGTTTGTCGTGGTCCTTGTCTCTCGCGTAACCTGCGGCGCGGATTTTGCCGGCAGGGTCGCCGCCGCTGAGCTGCCAGTAGGACAGCGTGGCCGTGCCGTTGGATTTGGGCACGTCCGCGAAACCGCCTTCGCGGGCAATCAATCCTTCCAGCGGCAACTGCGGCGCCCAGCCGTCGGCCACATCACCCGGCGCCGGCGGTGCGCCGGTCTTGTAGTCGATGATCTCGCGGTGCCCGTCGTCATAGAGATCGATGCGGTCGGCCCGCGCGGTGACGGTGAAGCCGTCGATCTCGAGCCGGCCCTTCTTCTCGCTGAGGCTCTCGCGGATGCCAGCGGCCCGGCGCTCGATCTCCCGGTCGGCGACCCATTCGGCAATCCGCTGGTAGCGCGGCCACCAGAACGCTCGCACCCCGGGTCGCGCCATCAGGGCACCGAAGCTCGCCTCGCCGGCCTCAAGCAAGGCGGCCAGCGGATCTTCCGGCAGTGCGTCGGGCCAGTCCCTCACGAATGCGTCGAGCGCGTCGTGGATCACACTGCCGTAGTCGGCTGCGCCAGGGTCGGCGTCCAGCGGATCTATTTTCCGGAGGCCGAGGATGTAGCGGGCATAAACGCCATAGGGATTGCGCCGCCACATCTCGATCCCGGTGACCGAAAGCTCGTCCGGAC
>JAJFFI010000021.1 GCA_021776755.1 Alphaproteobacteria bacterium
CGGGCTTTGTGCCGAACGACTACCAGGTCGGTCAGACCGGCAAGGTGGTCGCTCCCGAACTCTACATCGCCGTCGGCATTTCCGGCGCGATCCAGCATCTCGCCGGCATGAAGGACTCCAAGGTGATCGTCGCGATCAACAAGGATGAGGAAGCGCCGATCTTCCAGGTTGCCGACTATGGCCTGGTCGCCGACCTGTTCGACGCGCTGCCGGAACTCGACAAGGAACTGGAAAAGGCGCTCTAGGAACGGCACCAGGAAATATGATCCGCCGCGGCCGACCCCCGGCGCGGCAAACCCGGAGCAGGACAGTATGTTGAAGAAGGTAGGCGTTATCGGCGCCGGTCAGATGGGTAACGGCATCGCGCATGTCTGCGCGCTTGCGGGCAAGGACGTGATGCTGCTCGACGTGGCGCCAGACCAGCTTGACGCCGCCCTCGGCACGATCGAGCGCAACATGGGCCGCCAGGTCGCGCGCGAGATCATCACCGAGGCCGATATGAAGGCGGCGCTCGCCCGCATCAAGACCGGCTCCGACTACAAGATTTTCAAGGACGCGGACATCGTCATCGAGGCGGCGACCGAGAACGAGGACGTCAAGCGCGCCATCTTCAAGGAGATCTGCGCGCACGTCGGCGACGACGCGCTGATCGCAACGAACACCTCTTCGATTTCCGTCACCCGGCTCGGCTCGTCGACCGACCGGCCCGAGAAGTTCATCGGCATGCACTTCATGAACCCGGTGCCGCTGATGGAACTGGTCGAGGTGATCCGCGGTCTCGCGACCAGCGAGGAGACCTACAAGACGGTGGTCGATCTCGCCGGCGAACTCGGCAAGACCGTGGCCATGGCCGAGGATTTTCCGGCCTTCATCGTTAACCGCATCCTGCTGCCGATGATCAACGAGGCGGTCTACACGCTCTACGAGGGCGTCGGCACGGTGAAATCGATCGACAAGGCCATGAAGCTCGGCGCCAACCACCCGATGGGCCCGCTCGAACTCGCCGATTTCATCGGCCTCGACGTGTGCCTCGCGGTGATGCAGGTGCTCTACGAAGGCCTGGCGGACACCAAATACCGCCCGTGCCCGCTGCTGGTGAAATACGTCGAGGCCGGCTGGCTCGGCCGCAAGAGCAACCGCGGCTTCTACGACTACTCCGGCGACGAACCTATCCCGACGCGGTAGGCTGAGTTCCAGGAGCTGCAGACCGTGCCCGGATCGAATTCAGATTGCCTGGATAATAGTCTGGTCAGATCAGACTTGATCTGTCGAGGCGTTGGTGGCATTTTTAGGGATGTGCATGGTTGGCAGCTCCGAGTCGTTTGCCGGTCAGAACCCGCAGTGACGTCGGGAGGACAGAATGGAAATCGGTGTATATGCCGCGAAGACCCAGCTTTCAGCATTGATCGACCGGGTGGCCGCCGGCGAGGACGTGGTGATCACGCGGCATGGGCGGGCGGTGGCGCGCCTTGCGCCGGTCGGGGACACAGCTCCTGCGTCACGGCCGCTCGGCCTGATGCGCGGCAAGATCGAAATCGCGCCGGGCTTCTACACTCCGATGACGCCCGAAGAGTTGGCGCTCTGGGAAGACGGGCCGGTATTTTCCGGTAACCCCGGCCCTGGCCTTGACCCTGACCCTGACCCTGACAAGGCCTGATGCGGGTCCTGCTCGACACGCACGTCCTGTTGTGGCTCTGCGACGAGGTGGAACGGGTCCCGCCCGCGGTCGTCGCGATGGTCGGCGACCCACGGAACGAAGTGCTGGTCAGCGCGGTTACTCCATGGGAAATCGCCATCAAGATCGGCAAGGGCCATTTGGCCCTTGATCTGGATGCGCTTTGCCAGGCTGTCATGACGATGGGATTTCGGGAGCTGCCGGTCATTTTCGCCCACAGCCTCGCGCTCGACGAGCTTCCCCCGATCCATGCCGACCCGTTCGACCGGATGCTGATTGCCCAAAGCCGCGCCGAAGCTGTGCCGCTCGTAACGGCAGATCGGACGATATCAAGGTATCCGGTGCAGACCGTCTGGGCGTGACGGCTTCTACCTGCGCCGTCCTCAGGTCTGCAGCAGTTTCCGCTCGGTCCCTTCCAGCACCAGACAAGTCAGCACGTCGGAGGCGAATGCGCCGGTGTCGATGCCGATGCGGTTGGAGCGGATGTCCGGGGTCCAGGTGATGGTGTGGCCGTGGACGATCATCTTGCCGTGGTCTTCCGGGTGCTCGAGAAACTCCTCGCGGATCCACATCAGGTCCTGGTCCGACTGACCTTCGAGTTCGACTCCGGGCCGGATGCCGGCATGGACGAAGAGGTAGTCGCCTTCCTGGTGCTGCAGATCGAGCCCTTTCAGGAAATCGAGGTGGCCGTCGGGCATCAGCCTGGCCAGATCGTCGCGCACGATCGCCATCCGCTGCGGCGCGTCCGGATCGCGGGTCAGCCCGTAGGACGAGAGTGTCTCGATCCCGCCGTTGAACAGCCACGCGTGTCCGGCGCGTTCGGGCGCATCGAGAAAGTTCAGCATGAAGTCTTCGTGATTGCCCTTGAGGTGCACGGCCTCGAACCCGGGAAGCGGTTTTTCAATCAACCGGTCGATCACGCCCTTGGAGTCCGGGCCGCGGTCGACATAGTCGCCGAGATAGACGACGACCATGCGCTCAATGGGATCGCGCTCGGCCTTGCGGATGGCGGCGTCTGTCGCGATCAGTTTCCGCATTGCGTCGAGCAGGTCGAGGCGACCGTGAATATCGCCCACCGCGTAGACGCGCGTCCCCTCGGGCACTTTCCGACCGTCGGGTGAACTGTCCATGCGTTCGCGGTTGCGAAGCCGTCTGCTGATCCGCTCGAACATTGGTTCAGGATAATAGCCTGCTGCCCGGAGGCCAGCGCTAACGCCGGCCAAGGTGCGGAATTTGCTGTGGGCCGTTGCCATTTTGCACGTCCCCACGGCGCATTCCGGCCAGGTGCTCCCGAATCAGGCGGGCGCGTCGGGCCGCTGGTCCGCGGGACTTCCGTCCTGAGAAATTCCGAGACTGGCAAGCGCTTCGCGGCCATTCCGGTTCTCGAGATGATTAACCAGCGCCACGACAACCTTGCGGTCGTAGGCCTCGCCGGCGCTGTTCATCAATGTCTCGATGGCGCGGTCGATGTCCATCCCGCTGCGGTGAGCGCGCGCGCTCACCATCGCAACGAAGGCATTTGCGACCGACACGATTCGGGCCGGCAACAGGATCTCGTCGCCCGCCAGACCCTTCGGCCCGCCGCGTCCGTCGAAGCGTTCCTGCACCTGGCGGATGGTGTCGGCGAGCGGTCCGTCGAACTCGATCCCGTCGAGCAGGGCGGCGCTTTCCTGGATGCTGTTGCGCACCAGCGAGATTTCCTCGTCCGTCAACGGGCCGGTCTTTGTCAGCACATCGATCGGCACCAGGATCTTGCCGAGGTTCATCAGATTGCCGGCAAACTCGGCGGTGTCGGCCTCGACCTGTTCGAGGTCCATTTCATCGGCGATCGCGCGCGCCACCTTGGCGACACGGGTCGAGTGGTTCGAGGCGTTCGGGTCGCGCGCATCGACGACGGCGACCAGTGTGCCGACCATCTGGCGCAGCACCCGCTCGCGCCGCTCGCGCTCGGTGATCGCGCCGGTAATATCCTCCTCGACCAGCAGCACGCCTTCGGGTGTCTCGCTGGTTTCGGCCATCGGCACGTGCAAGGTCTGGATCACGACCGGGCCCTTGCCGTTCTGATACCGGTGCATGCCGGTGATCATTTCGTTCGCCTCGAGTGCCTCGCGGTTGAGCTTGTCATAGTCCTTCGCCCGCTCGGCGCCGAAGACGTTGGCGATGTTCTTGCCGACGATATCCGCGTGATCCATCCCGACGCGGCGGCCGCATTCCAGATTGGCGAACCGGAAGTGCCCGCTGACATCGATGATCGAGTTGGCGTTGGGCTGGCTGTCGGTCAGGAGGCGGAGGAAGTTCCGCTGCTGCTCGTAACGGTCGGCCATGTCGGCCGCTTCCCGTGCGGCATTGCCCGCGCGGCGCGAGGCGCCCTTGTACCAGACGGCGATCACCGCCACGGCCACGACGCCGATCACAAGGAGGAAAATGGTCATCAGGCGCTTGAGCCTGGTCTCGCTGGGGCCGAGCGCTTCGGCGGCATCGACCTTGTAGATCAGGGTCCAGGGCGTTCCCTTGACCTCGCGGCTGACGAAAATCACGTCCTCACCGCGATAGTCCTGGCGGCGGTTGAAGCCGCCGGCGCGCGCAATTCCGTAGGTCGCGGCAAGCCGCGGCGTGTTGCTCGCGAGCTTGCGGGACAGCGCCTTGCCGCCATCCATCAGGGGGGACAGGTATTCGATTACGCCGCCGTCCTCGCGCACAAGTACGGCCTCGGCCGTCCTGTCGGTGGCGCCCGGCTGGCGCAGCATCGGGTAGAGTTCGCCGGCGACATGCTTGAGGCCGAGGATCACGCCGATCTGGTTGGCCTGGGTGCGGTCCGCCTGCACGGAGAAGACCGGCACGGCAAAGGCCATCATCGGCGCGCCCTCGGGGCTGATGAAGAGATCGATCATGCGCTCGCCGTCCCGGGCCTTCCAGGGCTGGCCAATGTTGTCGACATAGCGCCGGACAGCCCCTTCGATGGCGGGCGGGTTCGGGGTGCCGACAAGCAGCCGGCCCTTGGTGTCGATGATGACGAGACCGGCGCCGCCTGGACGCGCGACATTGGCGCGCACGCCTTCGCCGGCGTTCGACTGAAAGCCCGTGCGCTCCGCGGTCACGCTCAGGAGGTTCTGAAGATACCCGGCCTCGGCGGCATCCGGATCGCCGCCGGCCTTGAGCTGGGTCATGTAGATTGCGAGCGTCGGATTTTCCGACAAGGCCCGCAGCTCGGTGAACTGGCGCTGGACCCATTCCTCGACCGCGCCCGCACGGCTGTCGGCGACGATGCCGAGCCGGGTCTGCCAGGACACCAGATCGCGCGCCCGCTCTTCCTTGATGAACTGGAAAACCAGCGCCACCGCCACCATCACGGCAAGCGCGAGCAGCAGTCCTGTCGCCGCCATCTTGGGCTTGTCGCCCTTGCGGAAGAGGTGACTGAAGCGGGAGGGTTTTTCCGGCGAGCGTTTCTCCGGCGAGGAGCCGGGCTGGCCGGCATTGCCGTTGAGCATCGAAGCAGTCTCTGAAGTGGGCACGTTCCATCCCCCGGGGTGTCGTCGCGCAGGGTACGTCCCGCGTGTCGTGTTGCGTGAAGATCGGTCCGCAGAATGTCACCTCCCGGTTAAGACCCGGTTACCCGCATCGCCGGGCCGCGTGAGGGTTTTGTTAACGATGTTTCTTAAATGCGGGTTAACGGAGCTGGGCCTACAGTTACGTCATCATGATCCAGCTTCCGAAAACCGGCCTCAAAACCGGCCTGATCGAACAGGGCATTGCCGCCGCCGCGGAGGCTGCGGAGCGTGAGCCCGGTGGACTGATGACGCGCCGTGAGGTCTTTGCCGGCCTCGGTGCCGCGATGGCGCTCGGCTCGGGCCTGCTGCTGTCGGGCGGCGAGGCGCATGCCGCCTCGGGTCAGCTCTTCGGCTATTCGGAGCGCCGGCATCCGTCGCTCAAGCCCTTCATCAAGTGGACCGGAACCCTCGACCGCTATTTTTCCGAGCGCAAGCTCGAGAGCCAGTCGTGCGTCTCGAAGTCGTTCAACAAGTGCCATCTGCAGCGCTGGAAAGAATTTCTCTCCCACATCGAGGGCGAGTCGCGGGCCAGCCAGTTCACCCAGATCAACGCCCAGATGAACGCTGCGCGTTACATCGTCGATCCCAAGAACTACGGGGTTTCGGATTACTGGGCGACGCCGAAGCAGTTTTTCGTCAAGAACGGCGATTGCGAGGACTATGCGATCGCAAAGTATCTTTCGCTGCGGGCGCTGAATTTCCCGAAAGACCGCATGCGGATTGTCGTTCTGATGGACGAAAACCTGCGCCTCGCGCACGCCATCCTCGCCGTCTATCACGAGGGCGATATCCTGATCCTCGATAACCAGATCAACCGGGTCGTTTCGCACCATCGCATCCGTCACTACCGCCCTGTCTATTCGCTCAGCGAAAGCAACTGGTGGACCCACAAGC
>JAJFFI010000201.1 GCA_021776755.1 Alphaproteobacteria bacterium
CCAGACCGTCGACGAATGGCGCGAGGCGCTTTCGGGCGATCGCGCGCCTGTGGCCGCCGGCGCGGCGGACGCAGCGGACGGGGCGGCTGCCGCCCCCACGGCAGGCGGGCCGTCGACCATGCTGGTCGGCGGCGCCGACGACAGTCTGCCGGTCTCCCAGCCCGGCAGCGGCGGGCGGCCGGGGGCAACGATGCTGGCGGGCGAGCGCCCGTCGGCGGGGCGCGGCGTGTCCCGTTCGGGGCCGCATTCGGGCCGCGTACGTGCCCAACCGAGCAGTCGGTCCGAGGAGAGGGAGAAGGGCGGCGGCGCGAAATGGCTGGTCGCGGCCGTCATCCTGTTCGGCCTCCTGGGCGGTGGCGGCTATTACGCGATGACGGCGTTTAACGACGATGGCGGTGGCGGCGGTTCGACGGAAACCGCCAGCACCGGCGGGGACACCGGTGGCAGCGCTGGCGGTGGCACCGTGACCGAGATCACCGGCAGCGGCGGTACGGCCGGCGGTTCCGAAGCCGGCACCGGCGGCGAAGAAGGCAACCAGACCGAGGACGAAAAACGGAGAGCCGCCGAGGAAGAGCAGCGCCGGGCCGAGGAAGCGGCGCGCCGCGAGGCAGAGGCCGAAGCCCGCCGCGAGGCCGAAGCCAGGGCCCGCGCCGAAGCCGAAGAAAAGGCCCGTGCGGAAGCCGAGGCAAAAGCCAGGGCGGAAGCCGAATCGAAGGCCCGCGCCGAGGCCGAAGCCAAGCGCAAGGCGGCCGAGGAAGCGCGCCGCAAGCGCGCCGAGGAACTTGCCAGCCGCAACCTGCAGCCCTGCGGCGCGTTCCACCCCGGACTCCGGGCGCGGATCCCGCCCGGCGAGTGCGGCGGCGTGCGCGGTCTCCTCAACAATGTCCTCGAGAACAGCCCGTCGGGCACCGGCGGACGCTGGAAGTCGAACAGCGGTCCGTTCTCGAGCCAAGTCACGGCGCGCCCGGTATTTCGCGAGATCGACGGCCGTCCGTGCCGCCGTTTCACCCAGACCTTCACGTCCAACGGAACGACCCGCAGGGTCACCGGAGCGGCCTGCCGCGAATTGCAGCGGCCGGTCTGGACGATCATGTTCTAGACCGCGATGACGCCGGCGCGCCCAGTTTCGGCGGACTCGTCCCACCCGGTCCGTGGGCCGTTCTGGCGCGGCGTGATGCTGGCGTCTTCCGTGGCGGCGGCGGCAGCCTTTCCGGGCGCGGTTCCGGCCGTCGCCGATCCGGTGCAGCTCGCGCAATCGTCGGGCGCCACCGACGGCGCGCGCACCCGGAAGCTCCCCCCGGTCATTTTCGTGAGCCGTGTCTTCCGCGATGTGCCGCCCGCCGCTTTCGAGCAACTCACGCTGCAAACCCGTACCGTCGACGGTGACGCCGAGCTCACCGAGAAAACCGTTCTTACGGTGCTGGAGCGCGGCCCGGTGGTTACCCGGATCGAGGAACGCTCGACCGCGGCCTTTGCCGGCGAGTCCGGGACGCAGAGCCGCACCGAGGGCACCGCAAGCTATGTCCTCGGCGGGCTCCTGCTGATCGAGGGGCTCTGGACCGTGACCGAAGCGGGCGAGGGCGGTGACGGCGCCGAACCGCGCGAAGAAGGCGCCGTGATCGCCGGCATGAACCGGGTCGCGGGGGCGCTCTTTCCGCTCAAGGTCGGCAACCGCCTTGAGCTTCGCTACGAGGTACGCAGCGGCGAGGGAGGTGACACGACCAAGAGTGATCGAACTTTTCAGGTGGTCCGCAAGGTCCCCGCCGAGTCCATCGCCAAAGGCTTGCCGGGCCACATTTTTGTCATAGAAGGTACCTACAACGAAACGGTCGGAAGCGAGCGCTACAGGGGGCGCGAAACCATTTACTATTCGCAGGCGCTGGGCTGGCCCGTTGGCGCAAAACGGGCTGATGAGGGCGGCGGCACGGTGTTTGAAACGACACTCGCCGGCTTCAAGGCGCGAGCGCAATAGGCGCCCGGTTGCGTCTCGTGACCGCCGTTTTCGCAGTTCCACATACGGTATCGGCGCGTCTGGCGTTCAGAAGCACGCCAGACTCTGTTATTTGTCTCTGTTATTCTGTCGCCCGTTCGACGCCATCCAGGGAAGCGCTGCCCGTGACCGACGCGACGTGCCATCAGGGCCCAACCGGGCTCTTCCGCAGCAGTCTGACCGGGTCACTCCGGATGGGCATTGCGCGCGGACTACTGGCGGCGCTTTCGGTTGCGTTCCTCGCCTGGGGTGCGGCGGCGCAACAATGGAAGAGTGACAACGGCGTCCGCGTTGTTGCCGAGCCTGACGGCGCGAATGCGCTTGCCGTGCGTTACTGGCCCGCGCCGACCCGGCGGATCGAGAGTATCGCTGCCTCCATCGGCCAGACGCCGCTGCCGGTTGAACCGGCCAAACCCTTTCCTGGCGACGGCCAGAAGGCCGCGGTCCTGATCCTGGTCGACACCAGCGACCCGCGCCGGCGCCAGGTCGTCCGCCGCAATATCAAGCAGATCGCCGACCTTGCCGTGGCCGCTCCGGCGCATGTTGTCTTCGGGCTGGCCACTTTTGATCGCCGCTACACGGAACTCGTGCCGCTCGGCGGCGATGCCTCTGCGGTGGCAACGGCTGCCCGCAAACTCCGGGCAACCGGCCGCACGACCGAGCTTTACCGCCACACGCGCTCGGCGCTCAACAAACTCGCGGGCTTCGATGCCGCCCGGAAAACCCTCATCATCCTGTCCGATGGCCGCGCCGAGGATACCGCCTACACGCTCGACGACGTGATCGCGACCGCGAAAACCAACGCGATAACCGTCAACGGCATCGGTTTTTCCCGCACCATTGAAGGCACTCGCTCGTTCCAGACCCTGATCCGGCTGGCCGAGGAAACCGGTGGCCGCTTCGTCGCTGCCAACCAGCAACTCGAGCTGCCCGGCGACACCGACGCCCTGATCTATTCGGCACTCAACGCCGGCGGCTCGACGCGTATCGATCTCACGCCCGCCATCAACGCCGGACTTGGCGGCCCGCAGGACGTGCGGATTGTCTTCGAAGGGGCGAACGCGACCGTCGTCTGGCCGGTCACCCTGCCGCCCGCGCCGATCAACAAGACGATCTTCAAACCCGACAACATGCCCTGGATTTCGGGGCTCGGCATCGGGCTCGTTGTGCTGTTCCTGCTTTTGGTGGTCTGGCTCCGCCGCCGCTATGTCGACCGCAAGACGGCCACCGCTGCCGAAGCCGAGGAAGCCGCCCGCCTTGCGGCCCTCGAGCATCCGATCGCGCATCTGAAGTTCTTCGACGAGGGCGAGCCCGAATATCCGATGCGCAGCAGCGCAATCCGGATCGGCCGGCGCGCCGACAATGACATCCAGATCTCGAACACCTCGATCTCGGCCTACCACGCCGAGATTCAGCAGCGCCGCGACGGCACCTTCATCATCACGGATCTCGACAGCCTGAACGGCGTCAGTATCAACGACGAGCCGGTGGACGTGGGCCAGCTTAAAGACGGCGATGTGGTCGACCTCGGCGAGACCCGGTTCCGGTTCGAGCTTGCGGCTGACATCGAGACCGCCAAGACCGTCAAGGGCGCCCGCGGGTTCCCCGACGCCAACCCGACCCGCCCCGACTGGCAGATCGCGCGCAAGGAAGGCTGACGCCATGAAGGCTTTCAAGATCGGGCGTTCGCGCAAGAACGATGTGGTGATCCCGCACGAGTCGGTATCGCGGGCGCACGCCGAACTCGTCGCGACCGACAACGGGCGCTACTACATGACCGACTGCGACAGCACGCTTGGCACCTACCGCAAGCACGGCGAGCGCTGGGTCCGGATCCGCCAGGAGTTTGTCGACCCCGACGAGCCGCTGTTGCTGGGGGAATACAGCACCACTGCCCGTGGCCTCGCCCGGGCGCTTCCCGACGAGAAACGCAACTTCTTCATCCCGGCGCGCGAGTTGCAGATCATCGAAGGCATCTTCGTCGGCAAGACGACCAATCCCAAGATGCCGACCGGCCCGGTCGAGCGCGATCCCGAAACCGGCGAGGTGATCCCATCGCGGGTCGTCCGCGACCAGGGATAGCCCATGGCCAGAAAACCAGGAACCCGCACGGCAACCGCAAACGGCGCGCCGGCCGAAGTTGGCCGCGGCGCCGGACTCGAAGGCACCAGCACGCCATTCTATACCCGCCGTCTCGTCGTTGGCGTGGCGGGGATCGTGATCGGGCTGATCGCGATCGTTCTGATGCACCTCGTGCTGCCCGAAGATTACGCGAACGTGCTGCTCAACAAGCCGACCCAGAAAATCCTCGCCGACCCGGCGTTCAACTCGAGCTACCCGCTGTCGATCCAGAACCTGATGTGGATCATCTTCTTCGTGGGCCTGGGCGAGCTCTTCGTGCGCTACACCGAGGGAATGGCCGAGGGCGCCCAGCTGGAGCGCCGCTATCTGCCCGAGGACGAGCGCACCGTGCTGCAGGCCAACGATCTCGGCATCATCTACAAGGCCGTCAAGGAGGCGCCGGGCAACGAAGGCCGTTTCCTGCCGCGCCTCATCGCCCGCATCATCCTGCAGTTCCAGTCGAGCCGGTCGGTCGACCAGGCCAACTCGCTGATGAATTCGTCGCTCGAGATGTATCTCCACGAGATCGACCTCCGCTACAACATGCTGCGCTATGTCATGTGGCTGATCCCGACGCTCGGGTTCATCGGCACGGTGATCGGCATCGCCGACGCGCTCGGATTTGCGGGGGCGGCGCAATACGATGATCCGGAACTGCTTTCAAAGCTGACGAGCCGGCTCGGAGTCGCCTTCTTTACGACGCTTTTGGCGCTTTTGCTGTCCGCCGTCCTGGTGTTCTTCATGCACATCATCCAGGCGCGGGAAGAACGCTCGCTGAACCGTGCCGGGCAGTACTGCCTCGACAATCTGATTAACCGGCTCTACGAACACTGAGAGCGAAGTTCTGGGAACACCGACAGGAAATATGGCCAAAGCGCCATTCCCCCCCGTTTTTGCCCCGTAAGTGGGCTGTGCGTTTTGGCCCCGTAAGTGGATTGAAATGTGTAGAATGGGAAACAGACGAGATTTCAGGCAAGGACCCGGACGCCGTTCAGGGCGCAAGTCTTTGCCGCAGTGATGCGACATCAGTAACGGAGAAGACAAATGCCTGTGATGCGAGGGCCAGACGGCAAAATCATCGAACCGGCCGGCGGCAGTGCCGAGAGCAACGAAGAAACGCGCCGCGTGCAGCGCCGTTCTGTACGCCAGCCGGCCATTCCCGGCTCCGGCCCCGAAGACGAGGATACAGGGCGCACCAAGGCGACCCGAGACAAGGCCGCCCCTCCGCCACCGCCCGCCGAGCAGGACACTGGCCCGGTCCGCGGGGCTGCCAAGAAAGACGACGCCAAGCCCGCCAAGCCCTCCGACGATGAGGCCACCAAGGGCGTCGGTGCGCGCTCGATGCCTGCCGAA
>JAJFFI010000202.1 GCA_021776755.1 Alphaproteobacteria bacterium
GGCCTCGGCGACCTGACGCTGACCTGCAACGGCGAGCAGAGCCGCAACATGTCCCTCGGCATGGCGCTCGGGCGCGGCGAAACCCTCGAAGAGGTGCTCGACCGGCGGAATTCGGTCGCCGAAGGTGTCGCCAACGCCAGATCCGTCGCCGCCGCCGCCAAAACCCTCGGCGTCGACATGCCCATCGTCGGCGCGGTGAAAGCCATCCTCCACGACAACGCCGACATCGACACCCTCATCGCCGACCTCCTCTCCCGCCCGTTCCGCAGCGAGGCGATCGAGGGATGAGGGCAGCAGCGATGAACCACAGAGACACAGAGACACTGAGGGAGTACCGCGCTCTCCACCAACACCGATGTCATTTCCGCCTGCGCGGGGGTGACGATGGTGTTTGTGGCAAAGGCCGTTCGATAGACTCGAGACAAATCCGCCCATGACCGAAGGCCGCACCCATCTCTCCGACAAGGCCATCGACCCGGCCGACCGGCTGATCGTCGCTCTCGACGTGCCCGATGCCGAGGCCGCGCGCGCCGCCGTCGAGCAACTCGGCGACAGCGTTACCTTCTACAAGATCTGCCTCGAGCTATTCATGGCCGGCGGCTACTTCGAACTCCTCGACTGGCTCGCGGGCCAGGGCAAGAAGGTGTTCGTCGATCTGAAATTCTTCGACGTGCCGGCGACGGTGGCGGCGGCCGTCAGGCGGCTCAACGGGCGTGGTGCCTATTTCGCGACGATCCACGGCAACGACGCCATCATGCAGGCTGCCGCCGAGGCCAAGGACGACGTCAAGATCCTCGCCGTCACCGTGCTGACCAGCCTCGACCAAGGCGATATCGACGACCTCGGCTTCAAGGCCGACGTGCCGGCGATCGTGCTGTCCCGCGCGCGCCGGGCGCTCGAGGTCGGCTGCGACGGCGTCGTGTCGTCGGGGCTCGAAGCCCGCCCGCTCCGGGAAAACATCGGCCCGAAGCTGATCGTGGTCTGCCCCGGTATCCGCCCGGTGCTGAACAAGCCCGCCGACGACCAGAAACGCACGGTCGATGTGGAAGAAGCCTTCCTCAACGGTGCCGATCACATCGTCATCGGCCGCCCGATCCGGGGCGCCGACGATCCGGCCGCGGCTGCTGCCGCCGTTCAGGCGCGGATTGCCGCGCTGTTTGCCGGGTGAGGGCTGCCAAAATGCTAACAAAAGCCAACATTTTCCGCGGAATCAGATTTAAAATGGCGGGAAACTGCGGTTTTCGCGATCCGATGTTAACATCTTCGCCAAACAGGGAGACCCGCTGACATGGCCTACTGGCTGCTGAAATCCGAACCCTCGACATGGTCCTGGAACGACCAGGTCAAGAAGGGCACCGAGCATTGGGACGGGGTCCGCAATTACCAGGCGGCCAACAACATGAAAGCCATGAAAATCGGTGACCTGGCGTTCTTTTATCATTCGGTGAATGAGAAACAGATCGTCGGCATCGTCGAGGTCGTGAAGCTCTACTACCCCGACCACACCGACAAATCCGGCCGCTTCGGCATGGTCGACGTGAAGGCCGTCAAACCGGTCGAGGAACCGGTCACCCTCGCCCAGATCAAGGCCGAACCCGAGCTTGAGGACATGCCGCTGGTCAAGCAATCCCGCCTGTCCGTGTGCCCGGTTTCGGCCAAGGAGTGGAAACACATCCTCAAGATGGCGAAGACGAAGGCCTAGTATTCGAATGACCGAAATTAGCGCCCAATCAAAAACTTACCTCTGCCGACTCGACGAAATCCCGGACGGTCAGGGGCGCGGGTTCGTGTTTGGCGAGGGCACCGCGCGCTGGGCGATCTTCGTGGTCCGGCGGGGCGGCGCGGTTCACGCCTATGAAAACAGCTGCCCGCATCTCGGCACACCACTCGATTTCGTCACCGACCGGTTCCTGTCCCGCGGGCGCGGCCACATCCAGTGCTCGACGCACCATGCCCTGTTCGAGATCGAAACCGGCTACTGCGTGACCGGCCCCTGCAAGGACAAGAGCCTCGCCCCGGTGGCCGTGAAGATCGAGGCGGGCGCTGTGGTTCTGACCGGAGCGCCATCATCCACTCCGGGGCAGGAGGCGGAAAATGCTGCAGTGCAGTAAAGAATTTTACAGCGCCGACGCCTTGTTCTGTAATGAAAACTCCCGGATACTTGGTGCGGGTTTACAAGTTTCCAGAGGCGAAATGATTGCCCCGGGCCAGGTGGCAACGGTGGCGATCAATAATGAAAAACAGACGGGTTTTGGAGGAGGGCAGCCATGAGCGACGTAATCACCTATCCGGTGCCGGACGAGTGGGCCAAGAAGGCCTGGATCGACAGCGCGAAATACGACGAGATGTACAAGCGCTCGATCGACGACCCGGAGGGCTTCTGGGCCGAGCAGGCCGAGCGCATCGAATGGTTCAAGAAGCCGACCAAGATCAAGAACACCGACTTCACCGGCGATGTCTCGATCAAGTGGTATGAGGACGGCGAGCTCAACATCTCCCACAACTGCCTCGACCGGCATCTGAAAGACCGCGGCGACCAGGTTGCCATCATCTTCGAGGGCGACGAGCCCGACGACGACGACAAGATCACCTACAAACAGCTGCACGAGCGGGTCTGCAAGTTCGCCAACGGCCTGAAATCGATCGGCGCCAAGAAGGGCGACCGCATCACGCTCTACCTGCCGATGGTGCCCGAGGCGGCCGTCGCCATGCTGGCCTGTGCGCGGATCGGCGCGGTGCATTCCATCGTTTTCGGCGGCTTCTCGCCGGACGCACTGGCCGGCCGTATCGAGGGCTGCAAGTCCAACATCGTTATCACCGCGGATGAAGGCGTGCGCGGCGGCAAGAAGATTCCGCTCAAGAAGAATACCGACGCCGCGATCAAGCGCGCGGGCGGGGTCGACAAGTGCATCGTGCTGAAACGCACCGGCGGCAACATCGACTGGAACGACGACATCGACGTCTGGTGGCACGATCTTGTCGAAGGCCAGCCGGCCGACTGCGAGCCGGAAGTGATGAAGGCCGAAGACCCGCTGTTCATCCTCTACACCTCGGGCTCGACCGGCAAACCCAAGGGCGTGCTGCACACGACCGGCGGTTACTCGGTCTACACGGCAATGACCCACCAGCTGGTCTTCGACTACCACGACGGAGACGTCTACTGGTGCACCGCCGATGTGGGTTGGGTGACGGGTCACAGCTATATCGTCTATGGCCCACTGCAGAACGGCGCCATCACGCTGATGTTCGAGGGCGTGCCGAACTATCCGGACAATTCCCGTTTCTGGCAGGTCTGCGACAAGCACAAGGTCAACATCTTCTACACGGCGCCGACCGCCATCCGCGCCCTGATGCGGGACGGCGACGAGCCGGTGAAAAAGACCAGCCGCAAATCGCTGCGCCTGCTGGGATCGGTCGGCGAACCGATCAATCCCGAGGCCTGGGAGTGGTACTACAATGTCGTCGGCGAAAAGCGTTGCCCGATCGTCGACACCTGGTGGCAGACCGAGAGCGGCGGCATCATGATCACGCCGCTGCCCGGCGCAATCCCGCTCAAGCCCGGTTCGGCGAGCAAGCCGTTTTTCGGCATCAAGCCGCAACTGGTCGATGCCGACGGCAAGGTGCTCGAGGGCGCAACCGACGGCAATCTCTGCATCATCGACAGCTGGCCCGGCCAGATGCGCACGGTCTACGAGGACCATCCGCGCTTCATCGAGACCTACTTCGCGACCTACAAGGGCAAGTACTTCACCGGCGACGGCTGCCGGCGCGACGAGGACGGGTACTACTGGATCACCGGCCGCGTCGATGACGTCATCAACGTCTCCGGCCACCGCATGGGCACCGCCGAGGTCGAGTCCTCGCTGGTGGGCCATGAGGCAACGTCCGAGGCCGCAGTGGTCGGCGCGCCGCATGACGTGAAGGGCCAGGGAATCTACGCTTACGTCACGCTCAAGACCGGGGTCGAGCCGACCGACGAGCTCAAGAAGGAGCTGGTGCAGTGGGTCCGCAAGGACATCGGTCCGATCGCCTCGCCCGACTGGCTGCAATGGGCCCCGGGCCTGCCGAAGACCCGCTCGGGCAAGATCATGCGCCGGATCCTGCGCAAGATTGCCGAGAACGATTACTCGAACCTCGGGGATACCTCGACGCTGGCCGATCCCAGCGTCGTCGATGACCTGATCGAGAATCGCCAGAACCGCTAGGTTTTTCAACCGGTTCCGGCAACGAATACGCCGTGGCCCTCCGGTTCTGTCCATTCCGGGCAGCACTGGAGGGTCTGGCGCTAAACTGTTGAAGTTGATTGATTTCGGGATTGCGAGCCCGGAAAGCTTTGCGTATAGTCCGCACCGTTGGTGTTGGCGGCATAGGTCTTGGAGTCGTCGCCTTGGCCAACTTGTTGTGAAGTCTATGGAATACTTTTGATTTCTTTGCTCAAAGTCGGTTAGAGTTAGTAATTCTTTAAATAAATAACAATAAACTGTTTACCATACCCGGAAATACCGTTGCTGCAGCAACGTTCCGGAACTGGAGTTGCCGCCGGGGAATGGCGGTCAGGGTTAGCTGGAGGTAGGTATGTCCAAGACAGGAACAACCATGCGCGCGGCGCGCGGGTACAAGTTCATCGGCGCGGCCGCGGCTCTCGTCTTTGCGTTTGGGCTGGCGGCCTGCGATCGCCAGGAAGAGACCATCGCGAGCTTCGACTCCCGGGTGGCGCCGTCGGCGGGTCCGACCGTCAGCCGCTCCTACCGGTCGAGCTACACGGTGGCCGGTCTGCGCTGGGGCGCGTCGCACGAAGACGCCCGCAAGACGCTCAAGGCGCAGGGCTTCAGGGTCGGCAAGACCAAGGCCGGTCCGGCCAAGGAATTCGCGATGATGGTTTCGTGGCTCGACGCCCGCACCATCGATCGCGGCAAGCGGATGTCGGCCAAGGGCAAGTTCCTCGGTGAGAAGATCCGCCTCGACCTCGTGTTCGGTGCCAATGACCGCCTCGAGCGCATTTCGATGGTCGCACCCGAATGGGACGGCAGCGCACGCGGCGCCAAGAAGATGGTCGCCGCCGCCCAGGTCTTGCATCAGCACCTCGTGAAAGCCAACGGCCGTGAGGCCAAGAAGGAAGATCCCTACGGCTTCGTCGATATGGCGTCCTGGGCCCCGGCCCGCGATGGCTCGCGGATGGAGCTTTTCATCCGCGCCCGCGAAGGCTTCATGTTCTTCCCCAAGCATCAGACCGTGCTGGTCGTGAACCTCTGGAACGACAAGTACAGCACCAACCGCGGCCTGATCGCCACGAACAACTGATTTCGGACCTCCGGGTCTGACGTGAAAAGGGCGGGTTCATCCCGCCCTTTTCGTTTGCGGAACGGCTTTCGCGGCTAGCCGCCGGCCCGGCACCAGCCTCGCCGCTTGCCGCCGCCATAGGGCCGCCCCAGCCCGGCCGCGACCAGTGCGGCGCCCACGTCGGTGCCGTCATGGGCCACGACCCGCGCCACCACCCGGCCGGCATACTTGTCGAACCGGATATCGCGCAGCGTCACGTCACGCCCGGCCAGCAGCGCCACCACCCGCGCCCGCGCCTCCTCAGCCAGCCGCCGCTCAAGCAGGCAGCGCCCGCGGATCTCGGGCGCATCGACGCCGGCGAGCCGCACCCGGGTCTGCACCTGGTGACCCAGCCAGATCCGCGCCACGACCAGCATGGTGTCGCCGTCGACCACCCGCACCGGCCGCGCCGGCACCGGGCCCAGCAGCACTTCGCGCCGTGCGGCCAGCGCCTGTTCGCGCGGGCTGTCCGAGCCGAGCATGAGGATCAGCACCCCGCCGACGATCAGCACCACGGCCCACCGGCAGCTGTCGAACACGATTTGCATATGGCCTGACTGAAATTAGATCAAAACAGGAACAATTATAGCAGACCAAGCGTCGTTCCGCACGTCATTCATTGCCAGGCCCGCGCGGCCTAGAAGTCGACGCAGCGCCCGTTGATTTCCCAGTCGCCATAGCGGGTCGGATCGAGGCCGCCCCGCCCGCCGACTTCATCGCCCGCGGTTTCCGGTTCCGGTGCCGAGGGCTTTTCGACCTTTGCAGTCTTGGCTGCGGGCGCCTTTGTCCCTTCGGGCACGTCCGATTTCAGGCCCGGAAGCAGCGGAGGGCGGTTGGGTTTCGCGGTCTCTGATGACTCTGCCATGCAGCGTATCCCGGGGCGGCAATCTTGAAGGCGCGGGGCGCAACCCCCATTTCCAGAGTCAATCTAGGCATCCCCGGCGGCGGCGGCAACCACAGGCCAGCATGGCCACGGCCCGCCGCGCCATCTGAACAGAGACATTGCGATGAACTATTTCCGCACAACACTCCTGATGTCGTTCATGACCGCGCTCTTTGTGGGCGTCGGTTACCTGCTGGGTGGCACGGGCGGCATGATGATCGCCTTTGTCGTCGCGCTCGGCATGAACCTCTTCGCCTACTGGAACTCGGACAAGATGGTGCTGCGCATGCACAACGCGCAGCAGGTGGACGAGGCGTCCGCTCCCGAGTTCCACGCGATGATAAGCGAGCTTGCCGATAACGCCGGCATCCCGATGCCGAAGGTCTATATCATCGAGGAAGACCAGCCGAACGCATTTGCCACCGGGCGCAATCCCGAGAACGGCGCGGTCGCGGCCACCACCGGACTGATCCGCATGATGTCCCGCGAGGAGCTTGCCGGCGTCATGGCGCACGAGCTTGCGCACATCAGGAACCGCGACACGCTGATCATGACGATCACCGCGACGATCGCCGGCGCGATCAGCATGCTGGCCAACTTCGCGCTGTTCTTCGGCGGCAACCGCGACAACCCGCTGGGCTTCATCGGCGTGATCCTGGTGATGATCGTCGCCCCCTTCGCCGCCATGCTGGTGCAGATGGCGATCTCCCGCACGCGCGAGTATTCCGCCGACCGGGGCGGGGCTGAAATCTGCGGCCAGCCCGAATGGCTCGCCTCCGCCCTGCAGAAGATGGACCGGGCCGCGGGACAGCTCGACAACCGCACGGCGGAAGCCAATCCCGCGACCGCGCACGTGTTCATCATCAACCCGCTGCACAAGCACGCGGTCGACGGGCTGTTCTCGACGCATCCGAATACAGCGAATCGGGTTGCCCGGTTGATGGAAATGGCGGGGCAAGGCGACGGTCCGCGCCGATCCGCGAGCCGGGCCGCGAAATCGCAGATTCCGGCCTCGGACCGCGGTCCTTGGGGCTAAACCGGCGCTGAACCGGGACCGAACCGCCAGCATCGGGGTCTAACCCCCCGCTAACGCTGGCCTTTCCGTGCCCGCTCGTGCGAAAACTGGAATCATGGTCAAATCCAAACCTGCAGCAGATGCGGGCGCGCCCCGCAGCAGCGAGTCCCGCGAGGACGCGCGCCGGGGTCCGTCCCGCAACATTCCGGAAGACGCCCGGAACCAGCCGGCGCCGGATGCGCACGGGGCTGGCGATGCGGACGAGCCCCTCGCCTCCCGCAGGGCCGCGCTCGAC
>JAJFFI010000203.1 GCA_021776755.1 Alphaproteobacteria bacterium
GCTCGACGCCCAGAGGTTCAGCAACGTGTATTCGAGGCGGCGGGCGCGGGCCATCCAGGGGCGGGCGCCAGGGTCGGACCAGGCGCCGAACTCGGCCTGCTTGCGGTCGAAGGCGCGGCGCGTTTCGATGTCGGAGATGAAGATCGCGAACACCAGCAGCCGGCGGTCCTCGGTGAGCAGATAGCCCGCCAGACCGCGCCCGAAGGCGATCGAGCCGGACTTGCCGTAGACCTGCAGCGGGCCGTCGAGCATCGAGGGTTCGCCGGGCCTGGAAACGGTCTTCGCGGCACCGGTCTTGGTTGTGGCCGCCTTGCCGGTTTGCGCTTCCTGGAGCTTCTGGGTTGCGATGCGGCGGGTGACCTTGTTCCAGCGCACCTTGGGCAGGAGCGACATGTAGTCGGCGTCGGGGCCGTATTTTTCCTTCCGCGCAAACAGCAGTATCTGGGCAAGCTGCTGCGGCGAGACGCGCGCCTTCGAGGTGAGCCCCGAGTGATTGTCGATGATGTAGCCGCGCCAGCCGGCCGCGGGGATGCGCTGGCGGTACCATTCGGTGATGGCAGTGCTGGACTCCGAAAGCGTCATTGGCTTGCCGGTCTTTTTGCGGGTCCCGGCGAGGCCGACGAGTTCGGCCGCGAGGTTGTTCGAGTGGCGCAGCACCAGGCGCACGATGTCGGAGAGCGGCGGGCTCTTGTGGGTGAAGATGGTTTTGGCGCGCCCGTCGGTGCGGCCCGCGACCGGCGCGGGCAGCGTGACGCCGGCCTCGCCCGCGAGCTTCCGCAGCGTGTCGGCCGCGACCTTGCCCGGGTTCCGCACCGGCAGCCAGCCCCGGCCCTTCGCCGGGATCGTGCGCCCGAAGACCCATTCGCCGCCGCCGTTCTTCGACGCCTGCCAGATGAAGCGCTGCCCGGGCGGCGGCACGTCGGCGACGCGCTTCATGATGACCGGGTCGAGCTTGACCGGCAGCGAATCGGAATGCGCGGTGGGGGTGACCTTGACGGTGCCGGCGACAATGCCCGGCTCCCACTCGATTAGCACCCGGTTGAACGAGAATGAGAGCGCCGAGACGCCGGGGTTATAGCGGGCGTCGTCGGGCTGCGAGGGCTCGATCTCGTCGATGACGCGGAACAGCGACTGGTCATAGACGAGGCGGCCCTTGACCGAGATGATGCCGCGGGCCTTCAGCGCCGCGACGAAGCCCGGCAGGTCGGCGGGCTCGAACAGCGGATCGCCGCCGCCGACAAGGAATACGTCGCCGGTCAGCACACCGTCCTCGACCTCGCCGTGGATCGCGAGCCGGGTCTCGAAGCGGTAGCCCGCGCCGAGGAAATGGAGTGCTGCGAGCGAGGACGGCACCTTCGAGACCGAGGCCGGGAGATACATGTTGGTCTCGCTCCGCCCGGTGAGCTTCTGCCCGGTCTGCAGATCGTAGAGCACGTAGCCGACATCGGCCGGATCGAAGCCGTGGAGCCTGATGAGCTTGGCCACGACCGGCAGCGGCGGCCGTGCCTTCAGCGCCATCTGCGGTGGCAGCACCTTGTAGGACGCGAGCCGGATATGCGCCGGGATGACCTCGCGGTTCAACACCGCCGACGTTGGCGCGACGGCCTGGGGCGGTGGCTCGGTTGCGGGCGTGCGGGTGCCGATGCGCTGGAAATAGGCGGGCAGCGACGCGACCTGCACCGGGTGCGCCTCGGTGCCGGGGGCGGGGGACGGGTTCGGCTTGGCGGCGGGCGGTGGCGCCGCCTGCGCCTGGGCCGCCGGAAGCGGCATACTTTTGCCGGATGCCTGGCAGCCCGCGAGGGCCAGCACGCCCGGCAGCATGAGCGAAACCATCAGCGCGGGCAGGAGCCGGGCGCGGGGGCGGGGACTCGTCAGGGTTTTTTGCATTCGGGTCGCGGTCCTGCGGTAGCAAGCGGCACGGGACCGCCGGTTGGCTTCAGGGTCTAGTGACAAGCCCGCCGCTTGTAAATGGCGGGCGCTAGAGTGCCCGGATTTCGGCTCTTGTGGCCCTCAATCCGGGCGAATTTGCGGCGCCGCGCACGCCGTCGATTCGTTGGCCTGCAACGGATAAACCTAGGTTGTTGATTCAATACCGATTGGTTGGAATGGTTCTGCATCCGAGAGCGAGACACAGATGCCGGGCCTCGCGCTCTGCAGCCAGGCCGTGTTCCAGGGGGTCTTCATTCTGGCCAAGGCCGGATACGGCCCGGAGGTCGCCGCCGGGTGGGTCGATCACCTGCGGCGCTATCTCGAAAAGCTTTTCGCCCGACCAAACGCAAAGGAAGCCCGCACATGACCACACCGAAACCGGACACCTCGACGGACCGCGAACTGGTCCTGACTCGCGTCCTCGATGCGCCCCGCGACAAGCTGTTCCGCGCGTGGACCGAGCCCGAGTTGATAAGGCAGTGGTTCGCGCCGAAGCCCTGGACGATCGCGTCCGCCGAAACCGACGTGCGCCCGGGCGGCGCGAGCCGGATCGTGATGCGCAGCCCCGAGGGCGAGGATTTTCCGAGCCGGGGTGTTTATCTCGAGGTCGTCGAGAACACGAAGCTGGTGTTCACCGACGCCTATTCGGAGGCCTGGACGCCGTCGGAGAAGCCGTTCTTTACGGCGATCGTGACCTTCGAGGACGCCGGCGACGGCAAGACGAAATACACTGCCCGCGCCCGGCACTGGACCGTGGCCGACCGCGAGGCGCACGAGAAGATGGGGTTTCACGAAGGCTGGGGGCAATGCGCCGACCAGCTGGAGGAGGTCGCCCGGAACCTCGGGGACTGAACCGGACTCCGCGCCGGCCGCATGAGGGCCGGACATCCGGCGCCGACGGCGCCGAAGCCAAAAATCGCATTCCCGCAACCAGGACCAAGGAGAAAACCGATGACCTATGTCGATGGATTTGTGGCGGCCGTTCCGACGGCCAATCGCGAGAAATTCCGCAAGCACGCCGAAGACGCATCGGAGGTATTCAAGGAGTTCGGCGCGCTGCAGATCGTGGAGTGCTGGGGCGATGACGTGCCGGAGGGCGAGGTTACGTCCTTTCCGATGGCCGTCAAATGCAAGCCGGACGAAACGGTGGTGTTTTCCTGGATCGTGTGGCCGTCGCGCGAGGTTCGTGACGCGGGCCACAAGAAAATGATGGCCGACCCCCGGATGGACATGGAAAACAATCCGATGCCGTTTGACGGCAAGCGGATGATCTATGGCGGGTTCGAGAAAATCCTCGAAGCATGAACCGGGACGGCGCGCCTTTGTTGACGTTTACGTAAACGGCACCTAGCGTCGGACCTGACGAGATTCGACAAACAAGAGGACGCCCGATGCCCGAGACGACGTTTGAGACCCTGACCTATGAAGCCGACGGGCGCGTCGCGCGCATCACGCTGAACCGGCCCGAGCGGCTGAACGCGATCAACATGGAGATGCCGGGCGAGATCCGGCGCGCGGTCGAGGCGGCGAATGACGACCCGGCGATCCATGTGATTGTGCTGGCGGGCGCGGGGGAGGCGTTCTGCGCGGGCTATGACCTCAAGGACTTTGCCGAGACCGAGGGCGGCAATCCGATTATCCAGTCGGACATGCCGTGGGATCCGATGGAAGACTACCGGATCATGAAGCG
>JAJFFI010000204.1 GCA_021776755.1 Alphaproteobacteria bacterium
GCCGACCGGGAAAAAATGGCATTCGACCTGATCCTTGGCCGCACCGCCATCAGGGGCCGCCGGCTCCTGGTAAATCCAGGGCGATCTTTTCTAGCCGGGCCACCGGCACTGCTGCCAGCAATGGCCAAATGCTCGCCGTAAGATGGACTTCCGCGCACCTATAAGCGCAGGAAGCCGGCGAGCACCACATCTAACCAAGGAGAATAATAATGAAAATCGCAATGCTCGCCCGGAATCCGGATCTTTATTCGCACCAGCGCTTGAAACAGGCCGCCGAAGAACGCGGACATGTGCTGGACATCATCAATACGCTGCGCTGCTACATGAACATCGTCTCCCGCCGTTCGCAAATCTACTACAACGGTGAGGAATTACCGCATTACGATGCCGTAATCCCGCGGATCGGCGCCTCGGTGACATTCTATGGCCTCGCGGTTCTGCGCCAGTTCGAGATGATGGGCGTCTACCCCCTGAACGAATCCGTCGCCATCGGCAGATCGCGGGACAAATTGCGCTCGCTTCAAATTCTGGCGCGGGAAGGCATCGGCCTGCCGGTGACGACCTTCGCGCATGATCCGAAACAAACCGAGGAAGTCCTGAAGCTTGCCGGCGGGGCACCGCTGGTCATCAAGCTCCTGGAAGGAACCCAGGGCATTGGTGTGGTTCTGGCGGATACCGACCGCTCGGCAAAATCCATTGTCGAGGCGTTTCGCGGCGCCAAGGTCAATATTCTGGTGCAGGAGTTCATCAAGGAATCCGGCGGCACCGACATTCGCGCGCTCGTCGTCGGCGGCAAGGTCGTGGCCGCAATGAAGCGCACGGGTGCGGCGGATGATTTCCGCTCCAACCTGCACCGTGGCGGCAGCGCCCAGACAGTCAAGATCTCGGCCGAGGAGCGTTCCACGGCGGTCCGCTCGGCGAAGGCGATGGGACTCAATGTCTGCGGTGTCGATCTGCTGCGGGCCAATCATGGTCCGGTCGTGATGGAGGTCAATTCGTCGCCGGGTCTTGAAGGCGTCGAGAAGGCCACCGGCATCGACGTTGCCGGGCAAATTATCGAGCTTCTGGAGAAAAAGGCACCGGGTGGAAAGACCAAGACAAAGGGCAAGGGCTGATGCCGAAACGGGCGGCGTTCGAACTGGGCACGCGTCAGATAGCGGCCGGTAACCGCGAAACGATTGACCTGCCGGTCAGCGTTCTCTCGGACCACACGCCGGTTTCGATGTCGGTGCATGTGATTCACGGACGCCGCCCGGGCCCGACGCTGTTTGTCAGTGCCGCCGTGCATGGGGATGAAGTCGTCGGCGTCGAGATCGTGCGGCGGCTCCTTCGGGCGTCCAATCTGGACAGGCTCAAGGGAACATTGCTCTGTATTCCGATCGTCAATTCCTTCGGCTTCATGAACCGGTCGCGCTATTTGCCCGACAGGCGCGATCTCAATCTTTCGTTTCCAGGAAGTGCCGGGGGCTCGCTCGCCGCCCGGCTGGCGCATATTTTCATGCAGGAAATCGTCGCGCGATCCGACGCCGGCATCGATTTGCATACCGCGGCGATCCATCGGACCAATCTGCCGCAAATCAGGGTATCGCCGGCCAGGCCGGAGACGATGGCGTTGGCGGAAGCCTTTGGTGCCCCTGTGATCGTCACCTCGAAGATCCGCGAGGGATCGCTGCGCCAGGCGGGGCAGGACAACGGCGCCGATATTCTGCTGTATGAAGCCGGCGAAGCCCTGCGGTTCGATGAATCCGCCGTGCGGACCGGGGTCACCGGCATCATGCGTTCGATGCACTATCTTGGAATGGTGTCCGCGAAAGGGATTTCAAAGCCGAAAGCTGCGTCGATCCGGACATCCTCGAGCTATTGGTTCCGCGCGCCCGTTGGCGGTCTCTTGCGCACGTTCAAGACGATCGGTGACCAGGTCGAGAGCGGTGATGTCCTCGGAATCGTGTCAGATCCCTTTGGCGAAAAGGAATCCGAACTGGTGGTCGAAAATGGCGGCCTGCTGATCGGCCGCACCAATCTCCCGATCGTCAACGAAGGAGACGCGCTTTTTCACATCGCCAAGCTCAAGCGCGACGACGATGCCGAGGCGACGATCAGCAGTCTGGCCGCACAGTTCGACGAGGATCCGTTTCTCGATGATGAGGAAATTATCTGAAGCATGCGGCGTCAAGGAGACCGCATAGGCGGGCGGTTTCGCGTGAATTCACCCTCGCCTCATGTCATCCGCCGGCCCGTCATGATGCATGTCCGAATCCGAAAATCGCCCCTGTGACCTTCGTCACTTCATTTCGGGCACGTTTGCGGCATAAGCCGCGTCATCCGCAGACGGCCATGAGGGCTGCCTGCGGTCTTGCCAGGTAGGCGAGAGTCATCATTCCAGGAAGGAGCATTCCGATGAGCGATCATTCGAACACGGGCGGCGCGGCTGCGGCCGGCACGCCTGCCAACGACCATCACCAAAATCCCGAAACCCTCGTTCTGCATCACGGCTACCGTTCGGACCCGGCGTCGGGTTCGGTCGCGGTGCCGATCCACCAGACCACGAGCTTCACGTTTGAGGACGTGGGCCACGCCCAGCGGCTCTTCGCGCTCGAGGAGATCGGCAACGTCTATACGCGGCTCGGCAATCCGACGACTGACGTGCTCGAGCAGCGCGTGGCGGCGCTGGAGGGCGGTGTTGCGGCCCTGGCCATGGCCTCGGGTCAGGCGGCCATCACGGTGGCGCTGCAGAACATCGCCCGGGCGGGCGACAACATCGTCAGCTCGACCGATCTCTACGGCGGCGCGGTCAATCTGCTGACCAACACGTTTGCCAACTTCGGCATCGAGGTGCGGTTCGTCGACCCGTCGGATCCGGAAAACTTCCGCCGCGCAGCGGATGAGAACACTCGCGCGTTCTTCGCCGAGACCCTGCCG
This sequence comes from Alphaproteobacteria bacterium, assembly GCA_021776755.1. Taxonomy (GTDB): domain Bacteria; phylum Pseudomonadota; class Alphaproteobacteria; order JAJFFI01; family JAJFFI01; genus JAJFFI01. Next base: position 2,920 of record JAJFFI010000204.1, read on the forward strand.
AACCCCAAACTCGCGGTCTTCCCGATTGCCGAGGTTGCCGACATCGGCAATGACCTCGGCATTCCGCTGGTCGTCGACAACACGTCGGCGCCGGTGATCTGCCGCCCGATCGACTTCGGCGCCCATATCGTCGTGCACTCGACCACCAAGTACATCGGCGGTCACGGCACCTCGATCGGCGGCGTCATCGTCGACAGCGGCAAGTTCGACTGGGAGGGACACGCGGACAAGCACCCGATGCTGAACCAGCCCGACCCGAGCTATCACGGCGCGGTCTGGACTGAGGCTGCAAAGCCGCTCGGCCCCATCGCCTACATCCTGAAGGCCCGGGTCACGCTGCTCCGCGACTGTGGAGCTGCCATGAGCCCGTTCAACGCGTTCCAGTTCATCCAGGGTCTTGAGACCCTGCCGCTCCGGATGCGTGAGCATTGCCGGAACGCGCGGGACGTGGCTGGCTGGCTGGCGTCACACCCGATGGTCGAGAAGGTGATTTTCCCCGGGCAGTCCCGGGGCGAGGAGAAGCGCCGTGCCGAAACCTATCTCCGGGGCGGCTTCGGCGGGATGATCGGGATCGAGCTCAAGGGCGGCGAGACGGCCGGGCTCGCGTTCATCGACGCGCTCGAGATGTTTTATCACGTGGCCAATATCGGCGACGCCCGCTCGCTCGCGACCCATCCGTGGAGCTCCACCCACCAGCAGCTCTCGGCGGACGAGAAGCACGCGGCCGGCGTCACCGAAGGCTTCGTGCGGCTTTCGATCGGGATCGAGCACATCGACGATATCCTCGCCGATCTCGCCCGTGCGCTCGTGGCCGTGGCCAAGGCAACGCCGTCAAAAGCCGCTGCCTGAGGGAACTTTCAGGCAGGCACGCGAAAACGGGGGGACCGGGCGGTCCCCCTGACTTCGTTTCAAAACGCTGTTCGTATCCAGGGTGCCGGAGAGCCGGTGTTTACGGCAGCGGCCGCGACTCCGCGCCGGCGCGCCAGGACGACGAGCGCTTGCAGCGGGGGCATACGCGTTCGCCCGACCACTCGCTCTCGAACTGGGTGTCGCAACGCAGACACTGGCGAATCTTCGGCTTGTCGCCGGGAGGCGGCGTCGCCTGCGGTTTTGTGTTCACGGAACTACTCACTTGATTTCCTTACCTGATTTCTTCTGCCCGAAGCCGGGGGCGCGGAGTGCACACCGGAATCCGGAACAATTCGAGATGCACGCCAGAGACGCGGAGGCGGCACCATGACGGTGGCGCGCGCATTCACGTCCGGCCCTTTCGGGACGCCGCTGCTGCCAGCGATGCGTGATCGACTTAGACCTAAATAAGACATATATCGCATTTTGCAATGCAACACAGCCAGTAAATTTAACGTTAAGTATTCAATGAAGAAAAATACTGACAAAGAAAATGAGTCCGCTCGTATTTGTGTGCTTGTTTATATTTTTAATTATAAATAAAATAGTCTCCGATTCAGTATTTGGTTTCTACTGTCATAATACTGAGCGAGTTTTAGTATTCCGGCACTGTTCGAGCCCGGCGCGCCGGCGGTCAGTTCGGCCGTTGCCAGACGGGATACACAGAAATTTTTTTGGGCCGACCACACTGGACGGATCAGCCGCCCGGTTTCCATCCTCGCCATGAAGAAGCCTTGCGAATTCTTCCGGGTCCGGCTGTAAGTTCCTCCGGTTACAGACGAATTCTAAATTTCCGAAAAATTTGTCTAAAAGTACTCGTAAAAACGAATAAAGAGCAGCCTAATTATATTTCGATATTTACTTGAGGCTTTTTAATAAAGAACGTCGCGAATTTGAGGTTCGTAACCGTTTCTTTACCTCGTAGATGCAAAATTTGGCCCTGCTTCATGGGGCCTAGATGTCAGTTCGCAACCCACCCACCCCAGCAGACGCTCAGCCGCCCGAAACCGCAGAGGTTCCGGGCGAGGGCAACGCTGTGGCGGGGAACGCGGCTGACCCCGGCCGAAACTCCCCCCCGCAACTGGCTGCCGCCGCGAACCGGAAGCCGGGCGAGGGAGAGACGGAGACGGCGGATGAGCGGTATTTCCACGATCCCGACAACGTCGCAGCCCTCGATACCTCGCGGTTGCTGCAGCTCAAGGTCTTGCCCAAGAAGTCCCTGGGCCTTGGCGGCGAGGACTTTGCCGGGCCCAATAGCGAGAAGGTCGCGTTGCTATCGCTTGAGGAGTTGATGAAGCTCCGCGTGTCGCGGATGCGCCCGCGCGGCCAGGGGGAGCTCGACAACCAGGACGGTGAGGAAAGCGAACAACTGCTCTCGAGTTCGGGAGCGAACTTCCAGACAGCATCCCTCGGGGGCGCCGGCGGCATCACGCCGGCAGGCCCGGCCAACTCGGCGGGGGACGAGTCCGAATACTTCACCAACAATATCGCCATGGCGGACGCAAACCGGGACGATGATCCCGAAGGTCCTGTCTATATCGCCCCGCCGCCGCCGGGCGACGACCCGGTCCTTTCGGTCCGGGATGATTTCTACGTCATCAACGAAGACGGCTCACTCGCAGCCAACGTCACCAGGAACGACTCCACCCCAGCCGCGACCAATAACGTCTCGCTCTTGTCGGGGACCAGCGACGGCGTGCTGAACCTCAACGCTGACGGAACGTTCACCTATTCGCCGACCCCGAACTTCGCCGGCGCCGACCGCTTCTCCTACCGCATCACCGACAGTGCCGGCGCCACCGATGACGGCACGGCTTTCATCACGATCAATTCCGTCGACGATCCGGTCACCGCCACCGACGATACGTTTTCCACGCCCGAAGACACCGCGCTCAACGGCAATGTCTTTGCCAACGACAGCGCGAGCGATGGCGGTCAGGTGACATCGCTGGGCAGCGGGCCGTCGAACGGCACGCTCGTCCTGAACGCCGACGGCACGTTCACCTACACGCCCGACGCCAACTATTTCGGCGCGGACAGCTTTACCTACACGCTGACCGATGGCGACGGCGATACCGACACGGCGACCGTCAACATCACAGTAAGCGCGACCGACGACCCGGTGACGGC
>JAJFFI010000205.1 GCA_021776755.1 Alphaproteobacteria bacterium
TGGGAAATTCGAGCGTCACGATTTCGAACCTGTCGAGCGCGTCGCGAATGGCTTCGGGGTCGGCATCGTTCGGCAAGTGAATGCCGAGGCGCGTGTTGGCGGCCCGCAGCGTCTCGCCCTCGGCCTGCCAGCGCGCGAGACTTACGATCACCGGCGCGCCCGATGGCAACGCCGCGTCATCCTCGACCGCGGCCCACACGTCCTCCTTGATCTCGCCGTTCCTAAGCAGTGGCATAGAGCTTCTCCTTGAACGGCTCCTGGCCGACGCGGTCGTAGGTCTCGAGGAAGGTCTCGCCTTCCGTGCGCGCGTCGAGATAGGTCTCGACCACGGTCTCGATCGCGTCGACGACGTCGTCGTAGGGGAAGGCGGGGCCGATGATCTTGCCAACCTGGGCGTTCTCGTCAGCCCGGCCGCCGAGCGTGATCTGGTAATACTCCTCGCCCTTCCGGTCGACGCCGAGGATGCCGATATTGCCGACATGGTGATGGCCGCAGGCGTTGATGCAGCCCGAAATATTGAGCGTGATGTCGCCGACGTTCCACTGGCGCTTCAGATCGGAAAAGCGCTGGCTGATGCGTTGGGCCACCGGGATCGAGCGGGCGTTCGCCAGCGTGCAGAAATCGAGCCCCGGGCACGAGATGATGTCGGTGATCTGGCGGATGTTCGGCGTCGCAAGCTCAAGCTCGACCAGCTTCTGCCAGAGCGTGAAAAGGTCGTCCTGCTTCACATGCGCGAGCACCAGGTTCTGCTCGTGGGCGACGCAGATTTCGGAAAAGCTGTAGCGGTCGGCGATATCCGCGATGGCGTCCATCTGGTCGGCGGTTGCATCACCGGGCACGCCGCCCTCGGGTTTCAGCGAGATATTGACGATGCGGTAGCCGTCCGCCTTGTGCGGGAAAGTGTTGACCGCATACCAGCGCGCGAAATCGAAATTCACGCTGCGGTAGCTCAGCAAAACGTCGCTTTTGACCGGAAGGGTCTCGAAGGGGTGCGGCGCGAAATGCTTTTCGATCCGCGCGACCTCCTCGACCGGCAACACCAGCGCGCCGTCGCGGAGGTGCTCGAACTCCTCGTCGACCTCGCGGCGGAACTCGTCGATGCCGAGTTCGTGGACCAGGATCTTGATGCGCGCCTTGTACTTGTTGTCGCGCCGGCCGTGGAGGTTATAGACCCGCAGGATCGCTTCGAGATAGGCCAGCAGATCGTGCTTGGAGACCCACGCTCGGCAGGTCTTGGCGATCATCGGGGTGCGCCCGAGGCCGCCGCCCACCAGCACCTCGAAGCCGGGATCGCCCGCCGCGTTCAGATGCATGCGGAGGCCGATGTCGTGGACCTTCACGGCCGCCCGGTCCGTGGGTGAGCCGGTAATGGCGATCTTGAACTTCCGCGGCAGGAACGAGAATTCGGGGTGCAGCGAAGACCACTGCCGGATGATCTCGGCCCAGATGCGGGGGTCCTCGATCTCGTCGGCCGCGGCGCCCGCATACTGATCCGCGGTCACGTTGCGGATGCAGTTGCCCGACGTCTGGATCGCGTGCATCTCGACTTCTGCCAGCTCGCCCAGAATGTCGGGCAGCTCTTCGAGCTTCGGCCAGTTGTACTGGATGTTCTGGCGCGTCGTGAAATGGCCGTAGCCCTTGTCATAAACCCGCGCGATATGGGCGAGCTTGCGCATCTGCACCGCCGACAACGTGCCGTAGGGAATGGCGACCCGCAGCATGTAGGCATGCAGTTGCAGATAGACGCCGTTCATCAGGCGGAGCGGACGAAACTCGTCCTCGCTCAACTCACCCGACAGGCGGCGCGCGACCTGGCCGCGGAACTGCTCGGTCCGCTGGCGGACATGGGCGTGATCGAATTCGTCATACTGGTACATGGCTCAGGTCCTCAGGCCGCGCGGTTCGCGCCGGGTTTGTGGTCGCCGTGTTTGTGGTCGCCGGGGCGGGTCTCGCGCGATGGCCCGTCGATCCGGATGCGTTCGCGGTATTTGGTGGCGCGGTAACCGCCTTCCACTGCCTCCACGTCGATCAGGTACGGCCCGACGATATGGTTCGCGGCAACTGCCGCCTCGCCCGCGTCTTCGAGGGAAGCGGCCTCACCGTCCTCGACCACCCGGGATTGCGCAAAATCAGTGGACCAGCTGCCGTCTTCCGCGAGGAAAACCGACAGCCCGTCGCCGAGGCGGTTGGCGGTGATGGCCTGCAAGGTCATTGCGCGCACCTCAGCCCGCAGCCAGCGCCAGATCGAGAACCGATTTGTTCTCGACCGCCGCATCCGCTGCCGCCGTCACATCGCCGATCACGACGAGCGCCGGGCCCTTGATGCCGTTCTCGGCGATCAGGCCGCCGACATGGCGAAGTTCGCCGGTCAGCACCCGCTGGTTTGGCAGCGTGCCGTTCTCGACCACGGCCACCGGCGTCGCGCCAGCGAGGCCATGCTCCATCAGCCGCTGGGAGACCAGACCGGCGGTCGCAACGCCCATGTAGATAACAATAGTGTGCCGCGACGTTGCCAGCGCCGGCCAGTCGAGGTCCGGTGCGCCGGTCTTGGCGTGGCCGGTTACGAAGGTCACCGAGGAGGCATGGTCGCGGTGGGTCAGCGGAAACCCTGCCGCCGCAGCGCAGCCCGTCGCGGCCGTGATGCCGGGCACGATCTCGACCCGGACCCCAAGCGCCCGCAGATGCTCGCGTTCCTCGCCACCGCGGCCGAAGACGAACGGGTCGCCGCCCTTAAGCCGCGCCACGCGCTTGCCGGCCCTGGCGTGCGCGGCAATGATTTCATTGATCTCGTCCTGGGACTTGGTGTGGTCGCCTCGGGTCTTGCCGACAAAGATGCGTTCGGCGTCCCGGCGTGCGTAGTTCAGGATATCCGGGCCGACGAGCTTGTCATGCACGATGACGTCGGCGGTCTGCAGCACCCGGAGCGCGCGGATCGTCAGCAGATCCGGGTCGCCCGGCCCGGCGCCAACGAGATAGACAACGCCGTCTTCGCCCTTATCGTTCGCCGGTGTGTTGATCGCGCGCAGCATCTCGCTCCGCGCCGCACCATCGCGCCCGGCCAGAACGTGGTCTGCAATCGGACCGTCGAAAACACGCTCCCAGAACCGCAACCGGTCGCGGCCTTCGGGCAGCTTGGCTTTCACCGAATCCCGGAACCGGCCGGCAAAGGCCGCGAGATCGCCGACCCGCGCGGGCAGCAGCGCCTCGATCTTCGCGCGCAGGCCGCGGGCGAGCACGGGGGCCGTGCCGGCGGAGGAAACCGCGACCGTCACCGGATCGCGGTCGATCACCGCCGGCACGATAAAGGTTCCGAGACCCGGACGATCGACGACATTCACCGGCACGCCGTGCGCCTTGCCGGCGTCGGCGACCTGGCGGTCTTCGGCCTCGCTGCCGGTCGCGACGATCAGCACCGCCGCCTCGTCGAGATGCTCGACCGAGAACGGCTCGCGGAGAACCGTGATCCGTCCCTCGCCCGCCAGAACGGCGAGATCGGCGCAGGGCCGTTCGGCGACCACGATCACGCGGGCATGGGCCTTGGCCAGCAGCTCAGCCTTGCGGGCGGCAGCCAGGCCGTTGCCCACGACGAGCGCGGTTCTGTTCTCAATATCGAGAAATGCCGGAAAGTGTTTCATCGTTCGTGTCCCTGATCCAATTTCACAGTTCAAAACTGCATATAACTGGATATTCCATTTCGTCTGCGTTTAATACTCGGCTCATTCCATCAGAAGTCAACGCCAATCAAACTTATTTAAACGCTATCAACTGTGCTTTACTGGCGGAAAGCTCCCGTTTCTGCGACCGTAGCCGCCTACACCGCGTCGAGGGCGGCCGCGAGGTCCGCCTTCAGGTCCCCGACATGTTCAAGCCCCACCGAAAGCCGCACCAGGCCCTCGGTAATCCCCGCTTTTTCGCGGTCTTCCTCGGCAAAGCGCTGGTGCGTCGTCGTCGCCGGATGGGTGATGAGGCTCTTCGAGTCGCCAAGATTGTTGGAGATATCGATCAGTTCGAGCGCATTGAGAAAGCGGAACGCCGCATCTCTCCCGCCCCCGTCTTCGGAGGCAATTTCAAACGCCACGACCGTGCCGCCCCGTTCCATCTGGGATTTCACCAGCTCGCGCTGTGGAAAGTCCGGCAGCTCGGGATAGAGCGTCTTCTTCACCTTCGGATGTGCGGCAAGTGCGGTCGCGATGGCCAGGGCATTGTCACACTGGCGCTGCACCCGGAGGTCCAGCGTCTCGAGCCCCTTGAGCAACACCCAGGCATTGAACGGGCTCATCGACGGACCGGTGTGCCGGTAGAACGGCGTCAGCTCGTCCTCGATGAACGCCTTCGTCCCAAGGATCGCGCCGCCGAGGCAGCGGCCCTGCCCGTCGATGTGTTTGGTTGCGGAGTACGCAATCACGTCGGCGCCCAACGGGATCGGCTTCTGCAGCAGCGGCGTCGCGAACACATTATCCACGACAACCCGCGCGCCCACCGCATGGGCGATCTTCGCGACCGCCTCGATGTCGATGCACTCGAGCGTCGGGTTGGCCGGCGTCTCGAAAAAGACGCAGCGCGTGTTCGTCCGCATCGCCGATTTCCAGGCAGAGAGATCGCGGCCATCGACCAGCGTCGTCTCGATGCCATAGCGCGGCAGCAGATC
>JAJFFI010000206.1 GCA_021776755.1 Alphaproteobacteria bacterium
TCGGGCCCGGCCGCGGCATCGATCCGAAGAAGCATTTCATCATCTCGGTGAACCTGTTCGGTAACGGCCTGTCTTCGTCGCCGAGCAATACGCCGGCGCCCTTCGACGGCCCGCGGTTCCCTCATTTCTCGTACCAGGACAACGTCGCTTGTCAGCACCGGCTCGTCACCGAACATCTCGGTCTCGAAAAAGTCCATCTTGTCGCCGGCTGGTCGATGGCCGGATGTCAGGCCTATCACTGGGCCGCGCAATACCCGGATATGGTCGACGCGATCCTGCCGTTCTGCGCTTCCGCCCGGACCTCGCCGCACAACTGGGTGTTCCTCGACGGCGTGCGGGCCGCGCTCTGTGCCGATGGCGACTGGAACGGCGGCGATTATGAAACGCAACCCGAGCGCGGCCTGCGCGCCTTTGGCCGCGCCTATGCCGGCTGGGCGTTCTCGCAGACATTCTACCGTGAGGGCCTCTACCGCGAACTCGGATTCGAAACGGTCGAGGACCTGCTGGTCGACTGGGAGGAAGACCACGTCCGGAACTGGGACGCCAACAACCTGATTGCCAAGCTGCGGACCTGGCAGGCCGGCGATATCAGTGCGGGCGACTTCTGGAAGGGCGATTTCAAAGCCGCCCTCGGTTCGATCAAGGCAAGGGCTATCCTGGTGCCCTGCACCGACGACCTCTACTTCCCGCCCGCGGACAACGAGATCGAAGTGCTGCACATGCCGAACGCCGATTGCCGCCCCTTCGCCTCGCCCTGGGGCCACTGCGTCGCAAGTCCTGGCAAAGTTCCGGCCTTTGCGAATTTCCTCGACGACTGTGCACGCGAGCTGCTGAACGGCCGTTAGGCCCCCGCATCGCCCTGCCGGAAAACCGGCCTCGCCGGGACTCCTGAATGAACCGATTGCCGCAAAGCCGCGGGTGCAAGCGTTCGGTTTGCGCCAGCATGCCGTCGCTTGACGGCGGCGGGTCATTGCCGTATGTTTCGGAATACAATACGGCGTTTCTAATAGCGAAACAAAGTCAAAAGGACATATGCCGTGAATTTGCAGCAACAGAACGTACATCGGGGGGAGCAGATCAAATCCGTGGCCGTCGGGATGCGCCTGCTTGAATGCATCGCGATGGCGGATGGCCCCCTGGGCATTACCGAGATCGCCCGCCGGCTCGAAAGTTCGAAAGCCCAGGTCTATCGCCACATCCGCACGTTCACGACGCTCGGCTATGTCAGCCAGGATCCGAGCACGGAACTCTATGCACCCACGATGCGGCTCTTTCATCTGGGTCAGGCGATCGCCGACAAGGTCGATTTCATCAGCGAGGCGCGCCGGTTCATGGTGCGGCTCCGCGACGAGCTTGGCCACACGGTTACCATCGGCCAGATCGAGGACGACGGGGTGCGCATCGTCGAGATTCTGCGCACGCGATCCGACATCCAGATATCAACCAAGCCCGGCGCCCTGCTCGGGTTTCACGCAACAGCGCAGGGAAAACTGGCGCTGGCCTTCGGCGAGCCGGAAATTCTCGAGCGCGTGAAGGCCGGAGAACTGACGCGCTGGACCGAGAAGACCAACACCAGCGTTGAAAGACTCGAAGCCGAACTCGGTACCGTGCGCAAACAGGGCTGGGCCGTAGCCCCCGAAGAAACGCTGATCGGGATCAACGCACTGGCGGCCCCCATCTTCGACGAAACCGGAGCGTTCACCGGCGCGATCACAATCGTCGACTCGTTGCAGTTCATTCCGCCGGACCCGTCACCCGAACAGATTGCGGCGGTAACCAGGGCGGCTGCCGAAATTTCCGGCCGGCTGGGCCAGAAGACCGACGGGTAGAGACGGGGCAACGGACCCGACAGCAAACCAGGACGTCTGAAAGAGGAAACTTCATGAGCGGGTATGCATTGGCGGTCGATATCGGCGGCACTTTCACCGATGTCGTTTTGAATAATCGTGACGGCCGCACCTGGACCGACAAGACATTGACGACACATCAGGACCTGCTCGAAGGCTTCTTCCGGGCGACGGGGCTTGCGATGGAGCGGGCGGGCATCTCGCCGGGCGATGTCGATGATGTGGTGGTCCACGCGACAACGGTGGTGACCAACGCGCTCATCCAGCGCAAGGGCCCGCCGACGGCGTTGCTGGTGACCGAAGGGTTTCGGGACGTGCTCTACATCCGCGACGAGCACCGCTACGACATGTACGATCCGCAGATCGAGTTCGCCGAGCCGTTGGTTCCGCGGGAGCGCACGTTCACGGTCAGCGAGCGGGTCTACGCGGATGCGAGCGTCGGCAAGACCGTCGATGCCGGCGAGATCCGGGAGATTGCCACCAAGCTCAAGGATGCGGACGTGGAATCGGCCGCGGTGTGCCTGCTGAATTCCTACAAGAACGGCAGCAACGAAGTCGCGGTGCGCGACACCTTGCTCGCCGAACTGCCGGACCTTTACGTATCGCTCTCAAGTGAGGTCGCGCCGCAGATGCGCGAATACCTTCGCGCCTCGACGACTGTTATCAACGCCTTCACCGAACCGATCACGCGGCCGTATCTGCGCGCCCTGATCGAAAAGCTGGATGCGATGGGGTTCCCGAACGAACCGCTGATCATGCTTTCGTCGGGCGGCATCATCGGCGCCGAAATCGCGGGGCACTTTCCGGTTCGCATGATCGAGTCCGGCCCGGCGGCGGGGGCATTGGTTGCGAGTTATTTCGCGCGCCGCTTCAAGATCGACAACCTGGTCTCCTTCGACATGGGCGGCACGACCGCCAAAGCCTGCATTATCCAGGGCGGCGAGCCACTGGTGACCGGCGAGTTCGAGGTCGACCGGCGCTACCGCTTCAAGCCCGGCAGCGGCATGCCGATCACGATCCCCTCGATCGACATGATCGAAATCGGTGCGGGCGGCGGTTCGATTGCCTGGGTAGACAGCCTTGGATTGCTCAAGACCGGGCCTGAGAGTGCGGGCTCGGAGCCGGGGCCGGTCAGCTATGGCCGCGGCGGCGAAAAGCCGTGCGTGACCGATGCCGACGTGGTGCTGGGCATCATCGACGCCGAAAACTTCCTCGGCGGCGACATGAAGCTCGACCGCAAGGCCGCCGAAAAGGCGCTCGGCAAGCTCGGCGAGCAACTGGGAGTCGGCGCGCAGGACGCGGCCCTCGGGGTCTTCAGCGTTGTCGGCGAGTCGATGGCGGCCGCCGCACGGGCACATGCCACCGACCGGGGCATCGACTACCGCGGCCTGCCGCTGCTGGCGTTCGGCGGCGCGGGCCCGGTGCACGCTTGCTATGTCGCGGAATTGCTCGAAAGCAGCCGCGTGATCTATCCGCCGTTCGCGAGCGTGCTGTCGGCCTTTGGGACGCTGGTGACGCCCGCCCGCCTCGACCTCGTGCACGGTGCGCTCGGGCGCCTTGGCGATATCGACTGGGCGACAGTCGACAGCACCCTGAACGAGCTTGTGGCAGAAGGAACCCGCGGGCTGCTCGATGCCGGCATTCAGGAGGACGAGGCGCGCTTCGCCTACGGGGCTGACATGCGTTACGTGGGCCAGCAGTTCGAACTGACGGTCAACCTCGACGACGATCCGCGCAAGGCGAAGGATCCGAAGGCGCTCCGCCGCCAGTACGAACCCGCCTACGAAGCGCTCTACGGCGTTCGCCTTGACGAGATGGATGTCGAGATCGTCAGCTGGCGCGTGACGGCGCTGGGACCTGACAACGACCGGGAAGGCACGGTCACACTCGCCGACAAGGCGGGCGACCCCAAGGCCATCCGGGAGGTTACGCTCACCGGTGGCGTGCAGGCGGTGCCGGTCTATGACCGCACCGCACTCGCGGCGGGCCAGCAATTTGAGGGGCCGGTTATCATCGAGGAACGGGAAACCACGATTTTCGTGCTTCCCGGCTGGCGGGTCGAGGTGCATCCTTCGGGCAGCATCATCGCGCATAGCGCCAGCATGGCCAGCACGAAAGGGTAAGGCGATGGACGGAATTCAACTCGAAATCATGTGGAGCAACGTGATCAGCATCGTGAGCGAGCAGGCACGCGCGCTCCAGCGTATCGCCTTCAGCCCGATCGTGCGCGAGGCGGGCGATCTCGCGGCGGGCATGTTCGATGCGGAAGCGCGCATGGTGGCGCAATCCGTGACCGGCACGCCGGGGCACATCAACTCGCTGAGTGTGGCCGCGAAAAATATGCTCGACATTATCGCGGCGTCAGAGCTCGAGCCCGGCGATGTGCTGATCACCAACGACCCCTGGAAGTCTGCCGGCCACTTCTTCGATATCACGGTGGTTTCGCCGGTATTCCGGGGCGGCAAGATCATCGGTTATTTCGGCTCGACCATTCACCATACGGACATTGGCGGCTATGGCGTCGGCGCGGGCGCACGCGATGTTCACGAGGAAGGTCTCTGGATCCCGGTTGCAAAGCTCTACGAAGCCGGTAAGCCAAACCGGACGCTGCACGACGTGATCCGGTCCAACGTGCGCACGCCCGACGCGGTGTTCGGCGATCTCGCCGCCCAGGTCTCGAGCGGCCGGGTCGGCGGCGAGCGCCTGCTCGCGATGTGCGACCGCTACGGCCTAAACGATATTGCCGAGCTGTCCGAGGAGATCATCACCCGGTCGGAGACCGCGACCCGGGAGGCGATCCGGGAACTCAAGGCCGGCACCTTTCACGGCCAGACCATATACGATGTG
>JAJFFI010000207.1 GCA_021776755.1 Alphaproteobacteria bacterium
AGAAAATGCACGGCAGATCGAAGGGCATGCTCGGGCGCCTGCTTGCCAACTACAGGGAATGCGGCAAGCGCGGAAAGTCTGGCAGCCCTTGCGACACACCGTTCTTCGAGCGGCTCGCGTCCGACAAGATGCGCGACTCGATCGACTATTTCCGGAAGGCGGTCCGCGACGCCAAGGCGGCCGACACCTACGATCGCAAACTGAAAGAGGCCCGGGCGGGCGCCAAGGACAAAGACAAGAACAAGGGGCTCGCCGAGGAATACGCAACCAAGGCGCCGGTCTTTCTTGAGAAGACCAAAAAGCTGCAAACCAGGTCAAAGCGGTATTACGTCAAGGGTCTTGAGCGCTACGAGGAGGGCATGGAACTCCACGTCAAGTTTCTCGCCAAGAACCCTGGTTTCAGCCGCACGGCCACGAACTGACCGGCGTTCGCTCTGTCAAATCAGCTGGCGGCCCGAAGCACGCAGCGCGGTGGCAACGTCACCGTGACTTTCGTGCCGTGGTCGGCACTCGATTCCTCGGCCGACCGGCTTTCCAGCGCGATCTCTCCGCCGTGAAGCTCGACCAGCATCCGCACCAGATAGAGCCCCAGTCCGGTGCCGCCATGTTCGCGGGTGAGCACGTTCTCGACCTGCTGGAACGGTTCCATGACCCGGTCGAGGGCGTGTTCGGGAATACCCTGACCGTCATCTGACACGGCAATCGCAACGCCGCCGGCGGCGGTCTTTCGCGCGGTAATTTCGATCCGGCCGCCAGGCTCGGAGAATTTCTCGGAGTTTGACAAGAGGTTGAACAGGATCTGTTTCATCATCCGCCGGTCAGCGCGGATCGTCGGCAGCTGGTCGTCGACCGAAACATTAAGTGTGAGTTCGCCCTCATCCAGTTGGCGCCGCAGGATGCGCCCGCACTGATCGATCAGGTTCCTGAGGTCGATGTCTTCAAGCACGACCTTGGCCTCGCCGGCCTCGATGCGCGAGAGGTCCAGGATCTCGTTGATCAGGCTGAGGAGATGCGCGCCGCTTTCGTGGATGTCGTTGACGTACTCGTAGTAGCGCGCGTTGCCGATCGGGCCGAGCAACTCGTTCCGCATCATCTCCGAAAAACCGATGATGGCGTTCATCGGGGTGCGCAACTCGTGGCTCATCCGCGCGAGGAAATCCGACTTCGCCCGGTTCGCGTCGACCGCCTGCTCCTTTGCCGCGTAGAGCGCGTGCTCGGTTTCCTTGAGCGCCGTGACATCGAGCGTGACCCCGTCCCAGATCACCTGCCCGTCCGGCCCCGCATGAGGCTTGGCATGGGCCCGGCACCAGTGTACTTCGCCGCCGGGCTTGATGCAGCGGTAGTCGAGGGCATACTCCGACATCTCCGCGGCCGAAGTCTCGAGGGTCTCGCGCCACACCGCGAGATCGTCCGGGTGGACCCGGTTGGTAAATTTCTTGGGATCGCGCGAGATATTGTCGGCCGGAACTCCGGTCATCAGCTCGATTCCGGAACTGACATAGGGAACGTCCGTGGAGCCATCGGGATGGAGCACCCGCCGGTAGACGCAGCCTGGAATGTTCCCGGCGATGTTGCGCAGCCGCTCCTCGCTCTCGCGCAGGATACGTTCGGCGGCCGCCCGGTCGGTGACATCGGTCGCGATCGCGCCCAGCCCGGTGATTTCACCGCGGTCCCGGATCGGGAATTTCAGCACCAGCAGCACGCGCTCCTCACCGTCGATCACGAAGCACTCCTCGCGCTCGACCTCGCCCCCCGTTTCGAGGACTTCGAGGTCCTGCGCCCGGATTCGCGCAGCCAGGTCCGGATCATGAAGGTCGGCGGGCAACCTGCCGACGATGTCTTCGCTCCTGACCTTGAAGATTTCTTCGTACTGGTGGCTCACCTGGATATAGCGGCCCTCCCGGTCTTTCAGGAAGATCGCCACCGGAGAGTTATCGAAGATCGCGCCGATCCGCACCGCGCTGGTCCGCGCCGCCTCCTCGGCCTTCTTGAGCGCCGTGATGTCGGCGATAAAACCTTCGAGAATAATAGGCGCGCCGCTCGGCCGGGAGACGATCCGCGCCCGATCCCAAACCCAGCGCACTTCGCCGTCGGCGCGGATGATCCTGTATGTCTCTTCGTACCGGCCGGTTTCGCTGACTTCCCGCTGCTTTACGCCGGGTTCGGCAGATTTATCGAGCGGATGGATGATCTGGTTGTAGCTCGTCTCGAGATTGCCGATGAGCGTTGCCGGGTCATGGCCCGTCAGCTCACGACAGCCCGCGCTCATGTAGATCATGGTCCAGTGGATATCGTTGCTGCAGCGGTACGCCATGCCCGGAAGGTTATCGAGCAGGGTCTCGACGTCGTCTCGCGCGCCGGGGAAGACCGGGTTGGCCGCCGCGAGACGCATCCAGTGACGGCCCGCTTCGAGCGCATCGATCCGGTCGCGCAGCGCCCGGTTCTCGGCTTCGAGTTCAGCGCGGGACCTGCACAGCTTTTCGTTTGCCGCCTTCGGCAAGTCGACTGCCCGCAATGTCCCCAACGGCTTCATCACTCTGGACCTCATACCGGTTTGAAACCGCGCTCAATTTTGGCGCGCCGATCCGATTTTCTTAACAATCTCCTAAGTCTTGAATACGGCGAAATAGTTAACGAGGTGTTATCGCGGGCCCGGAATGCGAGGGCCTTGGGGGTGGGAACCCGAAGGCAGGGCATGTAGGCTGACGCGAAGCCCGCCGGTTCCGCCGGCGGCAACCCGCACCCTCGCGACACGGCAACCGCCGCCGGGCGTGCACCAACCGGGAAGGTTTCATGGCTACTGCGAAACAGGGCGACGTCGTCCGCGTTCACTACACCGGCACGCTGGATGCCGGTGACGAATTCGACTCCTCGCGCGATGGTAATCCGCTTGAATTCACTGTCGGCGAAAACGCCTTGCTCCCGGGCTTTGAAGAGGCCGTGACCGGCATGACGATCGGTGACAGCAAGAAGGTCACGATCCCGCACGAGGAAGCCTATGGCGCCCGGCAGGACGCGCTGATCCAGAAAATCGAGCGCGCCACGATCCCCGACAACATCCCGCTCGAGCAGGGCATGCAGCTCCAGGCCGCGACGCCGGATGGCGGGCCGCTGATCCTGACCGTGATGGAATTCAACGACGACAGCGTGACGATGGACGCGAACCATCCGCTGGCCGGCGAGAACCTCACCTTCGACATCGAACTGGTCGAGATCGTCTGAACGTATCTCGCGGCAACGAAAACCGGGCCCTCCCTTGCGGGAAGGCCCGGCTTTTCGTTCGTCGGCTGAACCGCGGGACTACACGCCGGGGCATATCGTGCGAAAGCTCATCGGAATGACGCGCCAGCCCATGTGAGGGCGGATCGCGACCTTCTCGCGGTCGCCGTCCGGTATTCCGATGCCTATGTGGATGGTGAACTGACGATCCGCGCCTGCGCCGATCTGGGCCTGATTACCGAGGCCCGGACCTTTACGCTGCCGGTCTTGCTCGGCACGGGCATCCGGCTTTTCCCCGACGGCATCCCGCAAAACCAGTCGTGGCCCCTGGTAGATGTGAGCCGGTTTCCGTGCGGGACTGTGCTGAGCCGCTATACGCCGGGCTGAGCCGCACCGCCGGGCTGAGGAGATGTGTCAGGCCGGTTCGTCCTTCGACCGGTCGTCATCGAGGACCTTGCCATCAAGCGACTCTTCGTGGGCGCTCCGGTCGCGGTCGTCCCGCGCCTTCCCGCCCTTCCGGCGGCCGCTCCGGGCACGGTTGCTGCCGGCTTTCGCCTTCTTCTCGGCGCGCGCCTTGTCCTTGCGGTATTTGTTGAGATTGACGATTTCAGCGGTCATCGGTCTTCCACGTCGGCAAGCTGGGGGGTTTGGCCATTTTCGGCAGGGGCCATGTCCTGGGCCCAGCGCGCGGTTGCCGCATCGTCGCTGTCCCGCGCATCGACCCACTTGCCGGCGCCTTCCGGCGTTTCCTCGAGCTTCCAGAACGGCGCCTTGGTCTTCAGCCAGTCGATCAGGAACCGGCAGGCCTCGAAGGCGGCGTCCCGGTGCGGCGACGCAGTCACCACCAGCACGATACGGTCGCCGGGCTCGAGCCGGCCATGGCGGTGGATGATCAGGCTCGCCTCGAGCGGCCAGCGCCGGTTGGCCTCGGCCTCGATATCGGCAAGCTGCTTCTCGGTCATTCCGGGGTAATGCTCGAGGGTCATCGCCGAGACGGTCTCGTGGCCCTGGCCTTCCGGGCCGCCAAGATCCGCCATGTCGCGCACCAGACCCACGAACGACGTCACTCCGCCGATGGCATGGTTGCCCTCGGTGAGCCGCGCGATCTCCGCGCCAGGGTCGAAGTCTTCGGTCTGAACCCGGATCATGTGCCAAGTGTACCACTGTCTGTGGCGATTTCGAGACGCGCTTCGTTGGCTGAGGTACGGGCTT
>JAJFFI010000208.1 GCA_021776755.1 Alphaproteobacteria bacterium
ATGGTGCTGCGGTCGTCGTGATGGCGTTCGACGAGGACGGCCAGGCCGACACGGTCGAGCGCAAGGTCGCGATCTGCGAACGCAGCTACCGCATCCTCGTGGACGAGGTCGGCTTCCCGCCGCAAGACATCATCTTCGACCCCAACATTTTCGCGATCGCGACCGGCATCGAGGAGCACAACGGCTATGGCGTCGCCTTCATCGAGGCCACCCGCCTGATCAAGGACAAGCTGCCCCACGCCAAGGTCTCGGGCGGGCTGTCGAACGTCTCGTTCTCGTTCCGCGGCAACAATCCCGTGCGCGAGGCGATCCACAGCGTGTTCCTCTATCACGCGATCCGGGCCGGCCTCGACATGGCGATCGTCAACGCGGGCCAGCTCGCGGTCTATGACGACATCGAGAAAGATCTTCGCGAGCGCGTCGAGGATGTGGTGCTGAACCGCCGCGACGACGCGACCGAGCGCCTGCTCGAAATCGCCGACCAGGCCAAGGGCCAGGCGAGCACCCGCAAGACCGATCTCTCGTGGCGCGAGAAACCGGTCGCGGCGCGCATCACCCATGCGCTGGTCAACGGCATCGACCAGTTCGTCGTCGAGGACACGGAAGAAGCGCGGCTTGCCGCCGACCGCCCGCTCGACGTCATCGAGGGCCCGCTGATGGACGGCATGAACGTCGTCGGCGATCTCTTTGGCGCGGGCAAGATGTTCCTGCCCCAGGTCGTGAAATCCGCCCGCGTGATGAAAAAGGCCGTGGCGCATCTGGTCCCGTTCATCGAGGCGGGCGAGGACAGCGGCAAGAAGCGTTCGGCGGGCAAGGTCGTGATGGCCACCGTGAAGGGCGACGTCCACGACATCGGCAAGAACATCGTCGGCGTCGTCCTGCAGTGCAACGGCTTCGAGGTGATCGACCTCGGCGTCATGGCGCCTTGCGACAAGATCCTCGAGACCGCGCGCGACGAGGGCGCCGACATGATCGGGCTTTCCGGCCTGATCACGCCGTCGCTCGACGAGATGGTCCATAACGCCCGCGAAATGACCCGCGAGAAATTCGCCATCCCGTTGCTGATCGGTGGCGCCACCACCTCGAAAATGCACACGGCGGTGAAGATCGCGCCCGAGTACGAGGGCGGCGTCGTCCATGTGCTCGATGCCTCCCGCGCGGTGGGCGTCGCCTCGCGCCTGATGTCGCACAACCAGAAGGCCCAGCTGATCGAGGAGGTAGATGCCGATTTCGCCCAGCTCCGCGAACGTCACAAGGGCAAGACGTCCGACCGCGACCGCCTCACGCTGGAAGTCGCCCGGTCACACAAGCCCGAGGTCGATTTCTCGGTCCCCCCACCGAAACCCGCCGTCACCGGCCTCAAGGCCTTCGAGGATTATCCGCTCGAGGAACTTCGCACCCGCATCGACTGGACGCCGTTCTTCCGCTCGTGGGAACTCGCCGGCACCTGGCCGAGAATCCTCGACGACCCGGTGGTCGGCGAGGCGGCGCGGAACCTTTTCGCAGATGCCGAAGCCATGCTCGACCGCATTATCGAGGAAAACTGGCTTCAGGCCCGGGGCGTCATCGGCTTCTGGCCGGCGAACTCGGACGGCGCCGAGGACATCCACATCTACGCCGATGAGGACCGACGCGAGACCCTCGGCACCTTCCACACGATCCGCCAGCAGATCGACAAGTCGGGCCGCCCCAACATGTGCCTTGCCGATTTCGTCGCGCCTGCCCCAAAAGAGAAGGGGGAAAGCGGCGTCGAGGACTGGATCGGCGGCTTTGCGGTCACCGCCGGTCTCGGCATCGACGAACATGTCGCCCGCTTCGAAAAAGCCAACGACGACTACAACGCGATCCTCCTGAAGTCGCTGGCCGACCGGCTCGCCGAGGCCTTCGCCGAGCGGATGCACGAGCGCGTGCGCCGCGAATTCTGGGGCTATGCCGCGGACGAGAACCTCGACAACGAATCCCTCGTTCGCGAGCGCTACCAGGGCATCCGCCCCGCCCCCGGCTATCCGGCCTGCCCAGATCACAGTGAAAAGGCGTCGCTCTTCCAGCTGCTCGACGCACCGGAGAACGCCGGCATCACGCTCACCGACAGCTTCGCCATGCTGCCGACCGCCGCAGTCTCCGGCTACTACTTCTGGCGCCCGGAGGCGAAATACTTCGGCACCGGCAAGATCAGCCGCGACCAGGCGATCAGCTACGCCGAACGCAAGTCCTGGCCGCTCGAGGTTGCGGAAAAATGGCTGGGGCCGATACTGGGGTACTAGTCCAAGTATCGCGTCTAGTAATAAAATATTAACCTAAATATTAACAAAATATTACTGGGCAAACGAAGGAATCGCACGAGGCCACAATGAACAGAGCAAGCACCATTGGATATGAAGGCACCAATATTGAGGAATTCATCAGTGAAATACTTAAATGCGGAGTAACCGTTCTGATTGATGTCAGGCAGTTGGCTCTGTCTCGCAAGAAGGGATTCTCAAAAACGGCGTTGTCGGAAAGGCTTGAGTCAGTAGGTGTTAGATACGTCCATTTGCGCGGCCTGGGAGACCCAAAACCCGGCCGGATTGCTGCGCGGGAAGGTCGGCATTCTGATTTCACGAGAATCTACAGGGAGCATCTGAAGACCCGAGAAGCTCAAGCAGATTTGGCAAGTGCGATTGAGTTGTCCGAAACATCGCATGTTTGCTTGCTTTGCTTTGAGCGCGAGGCAATTGGATGTCATAGAAAGATTATTTCAGATACTATAAGTCGTAAAACTGACGTCAAATTTTCGCATCTTGTAGTAGGAGTAGCTAGTGCCCGATCTTTCGCCCCAAGCGGGCGAAGAGGAAGTGCTGATATTGGTGAAGGCACTCCCGCATGTCAGTGAGGGACATGGGGAAATAGTCTGCTGCGCCGGGGTTACCCGAGATCTGCAGTGGCGTCGTTTGTTCCCAATAAAGTTCAGACAACTTGCTGAACGCAAGTTCGCGAGATGGCAGTGGATTAACTACCACTACCGCTTGCCAAGAACTGACCGTCGACCTGAGAGTCGTAGAGTTCAGGTCGAAACCATCGAGCTTCGAGAAAAAATCCGCAAATCAGAACGCCTACGATTTCTGGCAGATATTCTTGTTGGTTCGACGAGCGAAGCAACTGATCGAGGTGAAACCCTCGCACTTGTCCGTCCGACAGATTGGAACTTTTCTTGGTCCCGCAAGACGGACAAAGAAGTCGACGCGGAGCGTGTCGGTTATGAGATGGCCGCGAGGCAAGCCTCATTTCTTGATGATGAGCTGCGAGCCTTAGAGCCATGCCCTTACAAATTTAGCTTGGCCTTCACTGATCGAGGTGGCCCACATCGCCACATATGCGATGATTGGGAAACGGCTGCAATGTTCTACCGCTTTCGGCAAAGCATGGGAGACGAAGGTGCCCTAAATAGCATGAGCAAGACCTTCAACGAAGATTATAAAGAGAAGGGCATGGCATTGGTCTTGGGGACTCATTCGAGGTGGCCGAGTACTTGGTTGCTCGTCGGAATAGTTAGACTAGACGAATCGCCCCAACTCTCCTTAGGACGTATGTAAGTTTCGCTGTATCGAACCATTTCACCATTGCGTGTGAGCCCTGCCCATGACCGCCCTGACCCCCGAGATGCAAAGAGTCGTCGCCGAGCAGAAGCTGGGTTTCATCGCCACCGTGGGCGCGGACGGGATGCCGAACCTTTCGCCCAAAGGCACCTTCCTGGTGCTGGACGCGAACCGGCTGATGTTTGCCGAGATGCGCTCGCCCAACACGGTGCGCAACATCGCGGCCAACCCGCAGGTCGAGGTGAACTTCGTCGATGTGTTTTCGCGCAAGGGCCTCCGCTGCAAGGGCAAGGCCCGGTTCGAGCCGGCCGGCACCACCGAATACGACGCCCTCTACCCGCCGTTCGAGGCGGAGTGGGGCGCGGACTTCGGCGCGCTCTTCAACGGCATCGTGGTGATCGACCTCGACAGCGCCGCCGAACTCACCAGCCCCGCCTACGACCTCGGCGCCACGGAAGAAGGGCTCCGCGAGACCTACCTCGCGTATTTCACCGGACTGCAGAAGCAATAGCCGGCCCAACCACCACCGTCATTTCGACCGAGCAACGCGAGCGGAGAAATCTTGTTCCGGCTTCGCGAAGATTTCTCCGTTCGCGCGCTGCGCTTACTCAGTCGAAATGACGCAAGGGGATTGCCCGCCGCGCACCACAGCCTAACTCACATCCATGCCCGACGACGCCCGCCAGAACACCCATCGCCTGAACGCCGACTTCGCGTCCGCCGTCTTCGCCGACACCGCCGCGATGGACTGGCAGGCGAGCCCGAGCCCCAGTGTGTTTCGGAAACGCCTCGATCTCGCCGGCCCTGCGGAGGCTGGGCGCGTGACTTCGGTCGTGCGCTATGAACCGGACAGCACCTTCCCGTCCCACGAGCATCCCGACGGCGAGGAAATCCTGGTGCTCGACGGCACGTTTTCCGACGAGCATGGCGACTATCCGGCGGGCAGCTATCTGCTCAATCCCGAGGGGTTTTCCCACGCGCCGCGCTCGGCCGAAGGCTGCGTGCTGTTCGTCAAGCTGCGGCAGTATCCGGGCGCGCCGCCCGGAGGCGCCCGCCGCCAGATCCACCGCGACACCGGCCTGATGCCGTGGGAAGCCTGCGCGACCGGCATCTGCCAGAAGGTGCTCTACAAGGAAAAGGCGCACCCGGAAGTCATGCGGCTATTGCGGCTCGAGGCCGGGGCGGGATACGGGCTCGAAAATCACGGCGGCGCCGAGGTCTTCGTCATCTCGGGTGCGGCGGCCGCGGGCCGCCATGGCGCGCTCAAGATGGGCGCCTGGCTCCGGTTGCCGCCGGGCGAAGCACTGGAACTGTCGTCAGGGGAGGGCGCCCGGCTCTATCTCAAGACCGGGCATCTGGCGGAATTTTCCGGAGACTAGGCCGGAGACTAGGCTGCGCGGTTTTTGCGCTGGCGGAACTGGAAGGCCTTCAGGTCGTCCGAGCTCATGAAGATCGCGCCGGTGAAAGAAAAGATGCCGCCGATCACCAGCAACAGGATCGAGATCAGCGCGCCGTGGCCCGCGAACATCGACACCACCGCCATGATCGCGCCGAGCATGCAGAGGACCGCGAGGAGCAGCCGGGCCCAGCCGAGCCCGATGAAGATGCCCGCGCAAAGCGCCAGCGTAAGTCCGTCGCGGATCGCCGAGGTCAGCGTGATTTCGCCGACGGTGACGTTCAGGAGATTGATGATCGCCAGCATCCCGACCACCAGTCCGATCGAGATCACCGCGACCTTGCGTCCGCGCACCGGATCGCCCTTGGTCGGCGGCTCTTCATCTGCCCGATAGCCGTCGGCCGTTTCTGTCCCGCTCTGGTCGCTCATCGCCTGTCCCCTGTTGTCCGCCCGCGGCCGGTACCGGCCTGAGACTTCCCCAGACCTACGGGCTTTTGCGCGCTTTCGTCAAGCGTGGCGGAGTTTCAGATCACGCATCGCGTCCCGCCGCGCGGCGGTGTTTTGCATCAGCACGCGATGCCCTCGGGCGCGATGTCGATGCGGCGGTAGTCGAGGGTGAGTTCTTCGTCTCTCGCCCCTCGAAGCTCCGATCAGGCCGGCATTCGGGAGGTCGGCCGCGGCCACAAGCGTCTGTTCGCCGCTCCGATGACGTCTGGCGATGGCGAGGCTTTCGGTTGTCCAGCGCATGGCGTTCGGCTGCATCCGTCGGGAAAAATTTCAGGCGCCCACATTGCCGGGCGCGCGCCAAAATGGCGCCCTTGATAAATAAGAATTAAGTCTTATGTGGGGAGGCTGGACAGGCCCGTCCGGGGCGCGGCTGCGGGAGCATGAAAAATGCTAACAAATGATAACATTTTCTTCGGAATTTGGCGCGGGAATCGCGGAAAACAGCGAAATCCGTGAATTGATGTTAACAGGGCGCCGATGCCGGTGCTAAGACGGGTTCTGCGGGACGTGCCGGGGACCCAACCAGACCAAAAGGACAGGACATGACTGAAATGCTGACCGTGAAAATCGACGACTGGGCCGACGGAAAACCTGTCCCGGTGGCCAACGCTTTCTGTGCGCCGGACCCGCAGCACGCGACCATGGGCGGCAACGTCAGCCCCTCGATCAGCTGGGAGGGCGCGCCCGGGGGGACGCAGTCCTTTGCCATCATCTGCCACGACCCGGACGTGCCGTCGGTCGGCGACGATGTGAACCAGGAGGGCAAGACGATCCCGAAGGACCTCCCGCGGGTCGATTTCTATCACTGGGTGCTGGTCGACATTCCGGCCTCGACCAACAGCCTGCCGGGTGGCGCCGACTCTGACGGTGTGACCGCCAAGGGCAAGGACTGCGGAGCGGTCTCCTACGGTGTGCGGGGCATCAACGACTACACGTCGTGGTTCG
>JAJFFI010000209.1 GCA_021776755.1 Alphaproteobacteria bacterium
GTAGGCCTCGACGGCAAGCTCCTCGTTGCCGTCGCGGATCGCCCGGTAGAGGTCGATCACGCCCTTCACGAAACTCGGCGGGAAGACCCGGATGCAGCCGAAATCGAGCAGGTTGATCGTCTGGTCGGGGCGCACCGCGTAGTTGCCGAGGTGCGGGTCGCCGTGGATGACGCCGTAGTTGTAGAACGGCACGTACCAGGCGCGGAACATGTTCATGGCGATGCGGTTGCGCTCCTCGAGCGGCGCGTCCCTGGCTTCGAGCAGCGGCGTACCCTCGAGCCAGGACATCGTCAGCAGGCGCCGGGTCGAAAGATCATGCTGGATTTCGGGCACATGCACGCCGGCTTCATCGCGCAGCATCCAGGTGTAGAGCTCGGTGTGGCGGGCTTCGCGCCCGTAATCGAGTTCTTCCCGGAGGCGCGCCGTGAGTTCGGCGTGGATGTTCTTGGTGTTGATCGCCTTGTCGTAGCGCTCGAAGATCGAGAACGCGAGCTTGAGCTGGCGGAGGTCGGCCTCGACGGTCGAGCTCATGTCGGGGTACTGGAGCTTGCAGGCAAGTGCGGCCCCGTCCTCGAGGCTGGTCGCGCGATGGACCTGGCCGAGGGAGGCTGCCGCCGCAGCCTCGCGCTCGAAGCTCGCGAACCGCTGGGCCCAATCCGGGCCGAGTTCGGCCGCCATTCGCCGGCGCACGAACGGCCAGCCCATCGCCGGCGCGTTGGCCTGCAGTTGCGCGAGTTCCGCCGTGTATTCCTTGGGCAGCGCGTCCGGGATGGTGGACATGATCTGCGCCACCTTCATCAGCGGGCCCTTGAGCCCGCCGAGGGCCGCCTTCAGCTCCGAGGCGTGTTTGCCGCGGTCGAGATCGAGCCCGAGAAAGCGCGAGCCCGCCAGCGACGCCGCCAGCCCGCCCACGCCGCGCGCAACCTTGGCGTAGCGGCGCACCTGGCCGCCGACCGAACTGGCTTCGCGGTCGCGGGGTTTGTCAGTCATGCGCGGCCGACATCAAAAAAACTCCTCTCCCCTCAAGGGAGAGGGGCATTGAAGTGCGGCCCGGACCGCTCACTCCAGCGCCTCGAGTTCCTCGATGAAGCCGGCGATGACGCCCAGGCCCTTGTTCCAGAACGCAGGGTCGGACGCATCCAGCCCGAAGGGTGCGAGAAGCTCCTTGTGGCGCTTGGAGCCGCCGGCCCGCAGCATGTCGAGATACTTCTCGGCAAATCCGTCCTGGGCCTGCTCGTAGACCGCATAGAGCGAATTCACCAGGCAGTCGCCGAACGCATAGGCGTAGACATAGAACGGCGAGTGGATGAAATGCGGAATGTAGGCCCAGTAGTGGCGGTACTCGTCCTCGAAGCGGATCGCGGGGCCGAGGCTTTCGGCCTGCACATCCATCCAGATGCCGCCGATGGCTTCGGGGGTGAGTTCGCCTG
The DNA here is from genome assembly GCA_021776755.1 of Alphaproteobacteria bacterium. Classification (GTDB taxonomy): domain Bacteria; phylum Pseudomonadota; class Alphaproteobacteria; order JAJFFI01; family JAJFFI01; genus JAJFFI01. Next base: position 1,431 of record JAJFFI010000209.1, read on the forward strand.
TCCGGCGCTCGGCGTGGACCCGGCGCTCGAACACGCAGAACGCGACCTGGCGCACGACCGTGTTGAGCATGTCCTCGACCTTGCCGGCGAGCAGCGCCTTGCGCTTGGCGGGATCGGTCTCGGCATCGAGCATGGCGCGGAAGGTGAGCATCTCGCCGAAGACGGACGCGGTCTCGGCCAGCGTCAGCGGGGTGTCGGCCATGAGATGGCCCTGGCCCGCCGCCAGTACCTGGTGGACGCCGTGGCCGAGCTCGTGGGCCAGCGTCATCACGTCCCGGGTCTTGCCCTGGTAGTTCAGCAGCAGATAGGGGTGCGCGGACGGCACCGTCGGGTGGGCAAAGGCGCCCGGTGACTTGCCGGGCTTGACCGGCGCGTCGATCCAGCCGCCTTCGAAGAATTTCTGCCCGACCGCGGCAAGGTCGCCCGAGAACCGCCCGTAGGCGTCGAGCACCGTGGTCTCGGCCTCGGCCCAGGGGATCCTGCGGTCGTCGACATCCGGGAGCGGCGCGTTGCGGTCCCAGTAGTCGAGGGCATCCTGGCCGAACCATTTGGCCTTGAGGACGTAGTAGGCGTGGCTGAGGCGCGGATAGGAGGCCTTCACCGCGGAGATCAGCGCGTCGACCACCTCGTCCTCGACGAGATTGGCAACGTTGCGCGAGGAGATCGGCTTCTCGAAGCCCCGCCAGCGATCCTCGATCTCCTTGTCCTTGGCGAGCGTGTTGGTGATCAGCGCAAACGTGCGGATGTTGTTGCCGAAGACGTTGCCGACCGCCTTGGCCGCTTCCTTGCGCACCTCGGGTTTCGAATCCGAAAGCAGATGCAGGGCCTCGGAGCTGGTGAGATCCTTGCCGCCGATGGGGAAGCGCAGGCCGTCGACGGTCTCGTCGAACAGCCGGTTCCAGGCGCTCCGCCCGGCGACGCGCTTTTCGTGCAGCAGCCGCTCGATCTCGTCGTCGAGCTGATAATCCCGCAGCGCCCGCACATCGCGGAGCCACGGGCGATAGCGGGCAAGCTCGCCGGCATCGAGTTTCTTCTCGACCTCGGCGTCCGAGATCCGGTTGAGCTCGAGGGTGAAGAAGATCAGCGCCGCCGAAATGTCGGTCCCCCGCTCCTGCGCGCCCTGATAGAAGCGTCCGACGTTGGGGTTCGCCATGTCGCGGGCATAGACCAGCTGCGCATAGCTCATCACCCGGGAGATCAGCTCGTCGATGCGTTCGTATTCGGCGATCGCCCTGCCGAGGGCTGCGCCCGAAAGGCCCTCGAGCTTGCCGGCGTATTCCTCGCGAAACCGTGTTGCCGCGGCCTCCGCTTCATCGAGATCGGCCTTGAGCTCCTTCGAGTCGGGTGCGGGATAAAGGTCGGTCAGGTCCCATTCCGGAAGGGCCTCGGGTGCGGTGTTTCCGTCCATCGGTCTTGCGTATCCTTGCTTGCTTGCCCACATCGTTGGCCCGTACTGGCCCCGTACTGGCCCCGTACTGGCCGGGGAGGGACCGCGGATGTTGGTGTGTTCCCCATATTTGGCTACTTTCGGTGCCCGGGCCAAGGGGGTGCCCGCAATAACCCCTGAAAAGAACGCTGGCACATGGCACAGCCGCACCCGGAACCGGGGCGGTTTCAGCGCGAGGGAGGCGACATGGATTTCCAGGGGCTCGACAGTCTGGGCCAGATGTTTTTCCGTCAGGCGCGGCAGTATGCCGACAAGGACTTTCTCTGGACCAAGGCGGACGACGGCTGGCACCCGCAGTCCTGGTTCCAGATCGAGGCGAAGGTCAGCCTGCTGTCCCGCGGGCTGCGGGCGCTCGGCGTCGAGGCTGGCGACCGGGTGGTGCTGGTCTCGGAGAACCGGCCCGAGTGGCTGATCTCGGAGCTTGCCATCATGGCGGCGGGCGCGATCACGGTACCGGCCTATGTCACCAACACGGTTGCCGACCACCTCCATGTGCTGACCAACGTGGATGCGAAATGCGCCATCGTCTCGACGTCGAAGCTTGCGCGGAATCTGCTGAAGGCGGTCGAGGAGATCGACAGCTGCGGCTTTGTGATCGCGATGGAGCCGCTGGGGGACGCGGCGCGGAACACGCTCGTGAAAATTCACGACTGGGACGCGGTGCTCGCTGAGGGCGCGCATCTCGAAGACGATGTCGCCGCCCGCGCGGACGCGGCCAAACGCACCAACACTGCGATCATCATCCACACCTCGGGCACCGGCGGGACGCCGCGGGGCGTGACGCTCAGCCACGGCGCGCTGCTGCACAACTGCGAGGGCGCCTTCGGCGTGCTCGAGCCGACTATCGAGGAAGCGGGCGAGGTGTTTCTCTCGTTCCTGCCGCTTTCGCATTCCTATGAGCACATGGCGGGGCAGTTCTTCCCGATCTCGATCGGCGCCCAAGTCTATTACGCCGAAGGGCTCGATGCGCTGCTACGCAACATCGGCGAGGTGCGCCCGACGATCATGACCGCGGTGCCGCGACTCTACGAGACGATGTACCAGCGCACCATGAAGTCGGCGGCCGCGAACACCGGGCTCAAGAAGACGCTCTTCGACAAGGCGATCGCGCTCGGCACCAAGGCCTATCTCGAACCGGAGAAAATGGGCGCGGGCGAACGGCTGACCAATGCGCTGCTCGACCGCCTCGTGCGCTCGAAGGCGCGGGCGCGCTTCGGCGGGCGGCTGAAATATTTCGTCTCGGGCGGCGCACCGCTCAATGTGGACATCGGCGTCTTCTTCACCGCGCTCGGCATCAAGTTCCTGCAAGGCTACGGCCTGACCGAGACCGCACCCCTGGTCAGCGTCAATCCGCCCGAGAAACCGAAGATGCACACGGTCGGCCCGCCGGTGCGGAACACCGAAGTGCGGATCGCGGGCGACGGCGAGATACTCGTGAAGGGCGAGCTCCTGATGGACGGGTATTGGCGCGACCAGGAAGCCACCGACGCGGTCATCAAGGACGGATGGCTCCACACCGGCGACGTCGGGCTGATCGACGAGGATGGCTATGTCCAGATCACCGACCGGAAGAAGGACATCATCGTCAACGCCGGCGGCGACAACATTGCGCCGCAGAAGGTGGAAGGCGCGCTGATCGTGCGGCCGGAGATTCAGCAGGCGATGGTCTTCGGCGACAAGCGCCCGAACCTCGTGGCGGTAATCGTGCCGGACCTCGACTGGCTGGAGGAATGGGCAGCGGCGAACGGCAAGCCGGAAGACCTGGCCGAACTCGCCGACGACCCGGATCTCAGGAAGGCGCTGATGGAGGCGATCAACGCCGTCAACGCCGATCTGTCGGTGATCGAAAAGGTGCGGAAGTTCGTCGTCGCGGGCCAGCCGTTCACGGTCGAGAACGAGATGATGACGCCGACCATGAAGGCGCGCCGCCATGTCATCACCGCTGCCTATGGCGACGCCCTCGAGGCGCTTTATGGGTAGCGCCGCGGGCAACACTACGCTGGCGGCTTCACTCTCCGACCGGGTTGCCCTCGCCGGTTTCGACCAGCGACCGGATCGAATGAAGGAAGCGCTTCCAGCCCTCGTCGCAGGACTCGTAGAGATCGGCGTCGCGCGCCCAGTTCTCGTGGCGGAGGTGGAGTTCGACCGCGTTGCGCGATGGGCGGAGCTGCCAGTCGAGCACGGTGTAGAGCCATTCGATATTGTTGCGGTGGTCGGTGCAGGTGAAGCGGACATGCCCGCCCGCCGGATCGGCGACGTCGATCCGGTGCGTCATCGCAACGCTGTCTTCCTGGAACGAGACGGTGAAACCCACGCCGGAAAAATCGCAGGCGGGCGTCCACCAGCCCCGGATACCGGCCTCGGTCGAGATCGCCTCGAACACGTCTGGCGCCGGGGCGTCGATCCGGACCGAGTGATTCATCTGGCGCATGGCTTGTCTCCTGTTGTTCGGCTTTACCGGAAACACTTTGTACGGCTTCGCCGGAATCACGGGCCTCACGATACGGCAGGATCGCGCCCCGGTGTTGATCGAATTGTCCCGTGGCAATCGACGATGCCGATCAAAGGCGGACGGCGGTTGAAACGCAAAAATTCTGAACCACGTTAAATAACAGTTTTCAGCGCACTCACGGCGAAGGAGCAGACCCCGATGGACGGTATCAAGGCCCTGACGTTCGACACCGGCGGCACGATTCTCGACTGGCACCGGGGCATTTCCTCGGTTTTGGCCGAAATCGGCGGCGAACGCGACGGCGTCGACTGGGGCTCGATCACCAACCACTACCGGGCGCGGTCGCTGGCCTGCATGCTGAACGCGGGCGAGGAGGGGCCGCCGGATTTCAACATCGACGACGTCCACCGGGACGAGTTCCGCAAGATCCTCGCCGAAAAGGGCATCGACGGATTTTCCGGGGACGACATCGAGAAGGTGCGCCGGGCGTGGCACGGGCTGAAGGCCTGGCCCGACTTTCCGG
>JAJFFI010000210.1 GCA_021776755.1 Alphaproteobacteria bacterium
GAACACCCAGAAGATCTTCATTTGCTCGTCGCCGGTGTTGATGACCTCGTGCTGGCGATACCGGCCCAGCAGCATCATCGTGCCTTCCTCGAGCGCGTGTTCCTCGCCGTCGAGCTTCGCGACACCGGTGCCGCGGTAGACGACCAGGACCTCGTCGTTCCGCTGATGCGCGTGCTCACGGATGCTGGCGCCGGGCTCCAGCACCTGGATGCCGGTGGCAAAATGATTGTGCGGCGTATCCCACGGGCTGCTTTTCACGGTCGCATAGCCGCGCGACGGCATCGGCTGCCAGAAGGACTGGCCGTCCTCCGGCGCAATGCATTTCAGCGGGCCAGGTTCTGGCTGTTTTCTTGCAGTATCGTCAGGCATTGGCGTGTTCCTTCAGAAAATCGAGTACCGCGGCATTATAGGCATCCGGGACGGTGATTGGAGCAAAATGCCCGCCGGTCTCAAGTGCCACGAGCCGCGCATGAGGCAGCATCCCGGCGAGCGCCTCGGAATTGTAGAACGGCGTCACCTTGTCGTCTTTCGCGCAAACGATCAGCGACGGCATTTTCAGCCCCGAAAGATCCGTGCCCTCAAAGTCGCAGATCGCCTGGATGCGGGCAGCGAAAATATGCGGCGGCGGAAAGCTTGCGACCTGTTTTTTCTCCATCTCCAGCAATTCGTCCCAGCGCTCGTTCACGAACCACTCGGGATAGAGGAAAGTCGCGTATTCCTCGATGAACGTCTGAACACCCGCCTGTTCCAGAATTTTCTTTCGCACCCCGAAGGCGCGCTTGAAATAGGTGTCCGACTTTGGCCAGGTTGCGCTCAGCACCAACGTCGCGACCCGGTCCGGGTGCTGCGCCGCGATCAGCTGCCCCATCGCGCCGCCGGTGGAATGGCCGATGTAGTGCGCGCGCTCGATCTTGAGCGCGTCCATCAGCCGCACCGCGTCGTCGGCCATCTGCTGCACGGAGTATTCGATCTCGGACTTGCTGCTTTGCCCGGTGCCGCGATGGTCGTGGATGGTGACGGTAAAATGTTCGGCGAGCGGCGCCAACTGGTTTCCCCAGAACGCGCCCTGTCCGCCGAGCCCGGTCACCAGCATCAGCGGCGGGCCGGCACCATGGGTCTCGGCGTAAAGCTCGGCGTCTCCGATATCGACCATCGGCATGGAAAGCATCTCCTGCTATTGCTGCCAAAATCTAGCATGGGAACCCGCGCCCGCATAAGGTTGCAGGATGGATCCTGTGATCGGCATTCTCATGCTCGAAACCGGCTTTCCGCGCCCCGTGGGGGACGTGGGCAATCCGGTGAGCTGGGATCTGCCGGTGATCTACCGCGCCGTCCCGGCCGCAACGGTTGCAACCGTCGTGCGGGCCGCGGGCGCCGGGCCGGGCGTGCGGGCGGGGCTGATCGCCGCGATGCGCGCACTCGAGACTGACGGCGCCAGCATCATCACTACCGGCTGCGGCTTTCTCGGCACCCTGCAGGACGCGCTTTCAGGGGCTGCCAACGTGCCGGTGATCACGAACACGCTTCAGGTCATTCCTGCGCTGCGTGAGGATACCGGCGGCCGCCCTATCGGCGTGCTGACGTTCGATTCCCGCAAGCTCTCGCCGGCCCATTTCGCCGGCGGCCATGGCCCGGACGTTGTCATTGAAGGTGTCGAGTCCGGCAGCGAGCTCTTCCCGGTGATCTCGGAGGACCGCGAAATTCTGGATTCCGGCCGGGCCGAAGCCGATGTGCTGGCCGCCACCGGCCGGCTGCGGCACCGCGCCCCGGACCTCGCCGCCATTGTCATGGAGTGCACCAATCTCGGGCCGTACCGCGCGGCCGTCGAGGCCCGCGCGGGCGTACCGGTCCACGACATCGTGTCGGTCGTCACGGCTGCTGCTAGGCAACTCTCCCTTGCAAAGCTAGACTGATCTCAACTGGCTGCGGGGTCCCTGCCAGCAGCCGCATAACTCCGAGGGAGGAGACACCATGACCGTTCGTATGACCGTGACCGCGCTTGCTGCGGTAGCCAGCCTGACGGCTGCCAGCACCTGCGCCTTCGCTGAAGAAAAATGGGACATGCCGCTGGCCTATTCGGCCACGAACTATCATTCCGAAAACGCGACGAAATTTGCCGAAGCCGTCACCGCGGCGACCGGCGGCAAGCTCAAGATCGTGACGCACCCGGGCGGCTCGCTGTTCAAGGGCGGTGAGATTTTCCGCGCGATCCGCACCGGGCAGGCGCCCATCGGCGAGCGCCTCGTCTCCGCCCTCGGCAACGAGGACCCGATCTTCGAGATCGACGCGCTGCCCTTCCTCGCGACCAGCTTCGAGGACGCAAAGAAGCTTTACAAGGCGTCGCGGCCGCGCATGGAAGAGGTGCTCGACGAGAAGGGCCTGAAGCTGCTCTACGCGGTGCCTTGGCCGCCCCAGGGGCTTTACTCGATCAAGCCGATCAAGGCCGCCGCCGACATGAAGGGCCTTGAATTTCGCGCCTACAACGCCGCGACCTCGCGGCTGGCCCAGCTCATGGGCGCGGTACCGGCCAAGATCGAGGCGGCCGAGCTCTCCCAGGCGTTCGCCACCGGCAAGGCCAAGAGCATGATTTCGTCCGGCTCAACCGGCTACGACCGCAAGATCTGGGAGCACGTAAAATACTGGTACGACGTCCAGGCCTGGCTGCCGAAGAACATGGTGATCGTGAACAAGGAAGCCTGGGGCAAGCTCGACGCGGCGACCCAGAAAATTGTCCTCGAGGAGTCCGCCAAGGCCGAGGACGCGGGCTGGGCCAAAGCCGAGGAGCTGGCCGACTGGTACAAAAAGAAGCTCGCGGAAAACGGCATGACCGTTGAAGGCCCGAGCGACCAGTTGAAGTCCGATTTCGAGGCCATCGGCACGACCATGACCGACGAGTGGCTGAAGAAGGCCGGCGACAAGGGCAAGGCCGTGGTTGACGCCTACAAGGCGATGTAGGGATGCCCGGGGGCGGACAGGCACGGGGTCCGGCGCCGACCCCGGCGCCTGCGCCTACCCTCGTCGAATATCTGCTCGAGCGGCTGTACGTCATATCCGGCTACCTTGCCGCGGGCTTCATGGTGCTGCTCGCGATCTGCATCATGACGAGCATCGGCTCGGCCTGGGCCGGCGTCTATGTGCCGGGCATCACCGCCTATGCCGGCTACTGCATGGCGGCGTCCAGCTTCCTCGCGCTCGCTTATACCTTCCGCGACGAGGGCCACATCCGGGTTGGAATCGTGCTGTCGCGCCTGCACGGCCGCAGCCGCAAGCTGCTCGAACTCTGGTGCCTGGCGGTGGCCTCCGTGCTGACCGCATACCTCGCCTTCTATTCCATCAAGATGACCTGGGTCTCGTACAGGTTCGAAGAGAAGAGCGAAGGGGCGGACGCGACCCTGCTCTGGATCCCGCAGTCCGGTATGGCCATCGGCGCGACCATTCTCGCCATTGCGGTGGCGCACACCCTGGTGCGAACGGCGGCAACACCGTCCAGCGATCCGCTCTTCGAGAAAAAGATCGTGGACGTGCCCGAATGACCGCCCCGATCGCGCGGCGCCGCGTCACCCCCGGGGCCTGATGGAAAATCTCGTCCTCACGCTCGTGTTCCTGGCCGTGCTGTTCTGGTTGCTCGGTTCGGGCATCTGGGTCGGCATCAGCCTGATCGGCGTCTCAATCGTCGGCATGTTCCTGTTCACCGACCGGCCCATCGGCGACGCCATGGTGACGACCATGTGGGGCAGCGCCTCGTCCTGGACGCTGACCGCGTTGCCGCTTTTCATCTGGATGGGCGAAATCCTGTTCCGCTCGAAGCTCTCGGAAAATCTCTTCAAGGGCCTCGCACCCTGGATGCAGTGGCTGCCGGGCGGGCTGCTTCATGTGAACATCGCCGGCTGCGCGCTTTTTGCCGCGATCTCGGGGTCCTCGGCGGCGACCGTGGTCACCGTCGGCAAGATGTCCATTCCGGAACTCCGCAAGCGCAAGTACCCGGAGCGGATGATCATCGGAACCCTGGCCGGCGCCGGCACGCTGGGGCTCTTGATCCCGCCATCGATCATCCTGATCATCTACGGCGTCACGGTAAATGTTTCGATCACCAAACTGTTCATGGCGGGCGTCATCCCCGGCATCCTGCTGGCGCTCCTGTTCATGAGCTATGTCGTTGTCTGGGGCCTGCTCAACCGCGCCGCGATGAACACCGAGCGGGTGAAATACGGCTTCGTCGGCATGATGCTGGCAAGTCTGCAGCTTGTCCCGGTCATGCTGCTGATCATCGCCGTGCTGGGCGTGATCTACCTGGGCTGGGCGACGGCGACCGAGGCCGCCGTATTCGGCGTCCTCGGCGCGCTGCTGCTGTCGGCGCTGCAGGGCTCGCTTACGCGGGCAACTTTCATGGAGGGCCTGCTGGGCGCGACCAAGACGTCGTCGATGATCGCGCTGATCCTCGTCGGCTCGACCTTCCTGTCGCTGGCCATGGGTTTCACCGGCCTGCCCCGGTCGCTGGCGGAGACCATCGGCAGCTGGCACCTCTCGCCCCTCGCCCTGATCGCGGCGCTGACCGTCTTCTACATCATCCTCGGCTGCTTCCTTGACGGCATTTCGGCGGTCGTGCTGACCATGGCGGTGATCGAGCCGCTGGTCCGCCAGGCGGGCTTCGACCTGATCTGGTTCGGCATCTACCTGGTGATCGTCGTCGAGATGGCGCAGATCACGCCGCCCATCGGCTTCAACCTCTTCGTGCTGCAAGGCATGACCGGGCGCGACATGGATTTCATCGCCCGCGCCGCCTTCCCGCTCTTCCTCATCCTGATCGTGTTCGTGGTGCTTGTGGGTCTCGTGCCCGAGATCGCCACCTTCCTGCCCGAGGCGATGAAAGAAAAACCAGGCTGACGCCAGCGCCGTTCCTTCCCGCTGGACCCCCGCATCCCTCGCTGCTAAACCCCGGCAATGCTGCGCAAGACCTACGACTGGTGTATGCGGATGGCCGCCCACAAGAACGCGCTGGGCGTGCTTGCGCTGGTCTCCTTTGTGGAAAGCTCGTTCTTCCCGATCCCGGTCGATGCCCTGATCGTGCCGATGGCGCTGGCCGACCGAAGGCGTGCCTGGCTGGTGGGAGTCGTCGCCACGGTTTTCTCGGTCCTCGGCGGCATTTTCGGTTACGCGATCGGCTACTTTCTGTTCGACACGCTCGGCACCGGGATCCTCGAGTTCTACGGCGCGATGGAAAAGTTCGACGAGTTCCGCGACCTCTACAACGAGTGGGGCGCCTGGATCGTCGCCGGCGCCGGGCTGACACCCTTCCCCTACAAGGTCATCACAATCGCCAGCGGCGTGACCGGGCTC